>NZ_JH114139.1:0-52109 GCF_000224595.1 Prevotella sp. C561
CCGGGTTCTTCTGCGACAACTTCAAGTACTACTGGTATCGTGTGCTCCAAGACATCTATCCACATGCAACTGCCATCATGTTGCTCTGTGACGGTGGAGGTTCCAACAGCAGTTCCAGCAGGCTTTTCAAGCAAAGAGCTGATCAAACTTTCCGAAGACCTCCATATTGACATAATAGTGGCGCACTATCCCCCGTACACGTCGAAGTGGAACCCCATTGAACACAGGCTTTTCTCTCAAATCACCAGAGTATGGAGTGGTATTTCCTTCGAGAGCGTTGAGCAGGCATGCGAACTTGCCGCAGAGGCCAGAACGAAATCCGGCCTTTGTGTCTTCACCAACATCAACAGAAAGAAGTACGACACTTCTCGTTGTGTGGATAGCAATTATGATGATGTCTGTCAACGGCATATTACCTTTGATGAAGAGCTACCGAAATGGAACTACAAGGTTTCATGGAGAGACAAAAAATACCAAGTTATTTTTTAAACGTTACTTAGCTATTTCCGCACGGTGCTTATCAAGATAATTGACAGCGTCAGCCAGTTTGTCTTTCATTATCATTACAGCGAGTCTGTCAGCCTCTGGGATGTGTTGTTCCTTATTAAGTGCAGCGATGAAATCAAACAGATGGAGGGTAGACGACATACTTATCGTCTTTTGATGTGTATAGTCAATACCAAACAACCGCACCTTGTCACTATCTGCCCTACCCCGATTATAAGTCCTAAGTACGTTTAAGAGTGCACTTACTGTTGGGTGTGGTATCATGGAGGAGTCCATTGTGAAGCTGTCATCTTGTATATAACGATTAAAGAAAAGTGATTTCCCTAAGGGGAACTCCATCAAGACCAATCTACAATCATGCCGTTTGACAGACGCTTCAATCAGTCTGGTAACAAAGCTTTTAACGTCAGAGTTACCATGTAAAGACTCTCCTAAACCAATTATTCGCTTGTCTCTGAGTCCGTCTATCTGTGCCAGGTCGAAACAATGATTACTGTCCTCACGAATAAGGTTGAGACCACCCTCCACCCTCAAAGGAGCAAGTGTCCTAACGGGATAATCGTCGATAGGCTTATTATCAAGTGTCACCTTCAGTTTTGAGAAGGCGATACGCGCATCTTTCCTCTCCTCGCCTAAGACGTTGATACCTATATTCAATGAAGACGCATTAGTCAGGTTAATATGTGTCGAATATGTTTTGAGGACAGAGTCAGGCTTACAGATGAATGATCCTGTTGCCACCACCTTCTCTTCTTCATCAATCGCTTGCAGCGTTAGGACCACACGCTTTAGTCCACTCCCCTTACATTCAAGGCCTACCACACCCTCTTTAAGATTGTCGTGGGGCAAGAGGATTCTATGAGAGAACTCCGTTCTTAATCTGTCTACAATTGGAAATTCCTTCATGTACCGCCTTGCGTACAACGTTCGCATTGGTCCTTTAACACCACAAGGTATTGTGTAGAGCGCAAAGGCAGCGTTCTCTATCCAGCGATAGGGGCGCAAAGAGTCTGGTAACATCTTAAAGTCTAAGTCATACGCCCTTGTGTAGTTTTGCTTTCCCGACTGTGCTATACATGGTATTGCAGTGCTAATAAGGATTAATATCACTAAGAGCTTGTCTTTCAATGTAATATTTCTAATATTCATGTTATGCTATTTATGTATAAACGAGTAGCTTAGCAGACCTTACCCCCAGCCCCTCTCCGAATGTAGAGGAGAGTGATTACCGAGTCCTCCATGCGCTTGTCTACATCCTTCCTTGTGTATCAGTTTATTCGCCGACAGGCCTCCCTGTGCGTTCAGGTCAGCATCGTCAGCTGCAGTTATCATTCTTTTGTCCCACCAACAAGAGCACAGTGAGCGTGATTCAGCCCCATCTGTATTACCCGAGGAGCGTCCACTAATTGAACCATATCATCCCCTTCAGCTGAGCAAGATACTTGTTAAGGTCTTTTGCATTATCGTCCGTTAAGAAGAAATACATAAAGACAAATCTATAATCCTTACCTATCACAACACAACGAGCACGGGTGAACTTATCCCTACACTCCTGTTGTTTTGTGTCAATAGGATACATCAGCATATAGTCAGCATTAAAGTACTGCTTAGCAAGAGAGGCTGGATAGTCAGTGAGAAGCATCTTTATTTCGTCAACCTCACACGGTTCGACAGCTTTATACATCTTATCCATCTGCCATTTCAGGTCGGACTTAATATAGCCGTAGATGTTCATATTTATCTTTCCACCCGTAGGGAGTGGTGTGAGGTCATCCCTACTATTCCCACTCCTAATCGATGTCTTCAAATAGAGCTCACAGTCTTTATCTTGATGAACGATACTGGCATCCGATTGAGCAATAATATGTCTAAATATACACTCCTTAGTGTCACAGGGCAGTTGGCAGGGTACGTAGCCCCTACTCCTTATCAGTTTGTAAGGTTGTTTGATGTTAAGTCTGATGTTCTGCTGTTCGCACTTGCCCTCTATCGTGGGTGGAAACGTTTTGAAAAGTTCTACGGTATCAAGGTCTTCTACTGTCACCTGTGCCCAAACAGTTGGTACACAAAGGAGTTGTAAAAGGATAATACAGACAACTTTCATCCCTCTTGAGCAGAAGAATGACACAAGTCTTGTTCTGAGATCTTTCTTCATAACCATAATATATTAAGTTAATAAGGCAACTGTCTTAATTATTCTCAATTACAGAAGACTACTTTCTCAAGTCAGGCTTCTTCGTAGTAGCATCTTCGATGACGAACGAGTTGCCCTGTTCCTTCAACTTAATATATATTACCGTGCGCTTTGTTCCGACATCCTTATAAGGTGTTATCCACAGATAAGAGACGCAGAGCCAATCATTATTCAGCGGTACAACCTTCAGTGTTCGTATATTCTCTTCATCACAGGCCTGCGCATCGATAAGGACATCACCGTCCATATCAACACTCTTCTTCATGACCGATGGACTAACAAACTTCTCTGCAATGACACTACTAAGGTCGGCGAGTTGAGTATAGAGAAGGCTGTTCATATAGGTTTTGTAGAAACCATAAGCAAACAGCTGTTTCTCCTTTTGGGTCTCATTCAGCTTACATACTGCAGTCTTTGCCTTGCCCTTCTGTGCATAAAGGGGCTGGGGTGCAACAGCCAAGCATAGCGCTAAGCTTATTGCAAGATACAGTTTTCTGATCATTGTGTATAGCATTAATATTGGTAAAAATTGTCTGTATTCTTTCTCAAGTAGTATTACGACAGGCACGTAAAGGCTTAGCGACACGAATAGAACTATCCGTCTTCTATCTCACTGACCACCGTCGAAATTATTCATTAGCTTAGGTTTTTATGTTTCTGATTGTTTACTCGGGACAAAGATATAAAATTAAAATACGTAAAACAAATTTAAGGACAATTATTTTCGGGTGGGAGAGGGAATTAGAAGGGCAGGGGGAGGAGAGGAGGGAAAACTGGGAAGGAAGACAGGGCCAGCTGAGGTCGAAGCCTACGAGGCACTGCCTCGTAGAACAGGGACCGCTGGGAACGGACAGGGGACCGTTGGGGACGGAGGGAAGACAGGCTGGGAACGGAGACAGGGGCAGGTGGGAACAAGGGCAGGAACCGCTGGCGACGGCCTGCGCCCACTATCAGCTATCCCCTAAAAGCTCACGACAAACGAGGAGCCTAACTCTAAGGAATGGAAGCAAGTATGCTTTCCTAAGGCACGATAAGGCAGGAGGTTATAATCTACCAAGAAGCGAACACTGTAATGCTGGCGTGCTCTGAACATCACTGACAGACCTGTTCCGAGACCCATGCCATGGCGCGAATCGATCAACTCGTCCGTCAACTGTATATTAGGATAGAACACTGACGAGGCTAAGAGTTTACTTCCAAGGAGCCAGCGGGACGTTAGGGGGTAAGAGAAATAGGCTCCACCGCCTACTTTCCACGTGTCGAAGACATTATCCTCGGCCTTGACACCGTCGACGATAACCGATGTGCGGGTCACAGAGAACCGTCCGCCAACACCGACATAGGGGTTGAAGAAATACGCACCCTCCACTGCTGACGTACAACCACGTGACACTTTGACATGCGATCCCTTCCCGTCAGGATACTTCCCCAGCGGTTCGTTGATAAGAAAATTCAGTCCGATGAACGAGGGATGATATTTCTCTTCAAACGTCTCCTCCGTTGTTGCCTTGTTCAACCCACGTTGTTTAAAGATAAGATCAGTAAGATAATAACCCATCTCAGTGGCTACGATGCCCACGCCAGCCCCTGTCATCACATCACTCAACCAGTGTTTGTTATTCGCCATACGCATAAGACCGGTCGCAGCGGCTACGCTGTAGGCTCCAATACCTATCCATGGACTCCGATAGCCATACTCCTTATTAAGCATGGTGGCGGTCATGAAGGCGGTGGCGGTATGACCAGAGGGGAACGAACGGAGGTCGGTGCCGTCGGGTCGCTCTACCTGTGCCGAGTATTTCAAGGCGTTGACAATTCCTGCCATCAACGCTACCGACATGGCATGAGAGGCGAGCATGCGCCCCCAACTGCTCCTTCCCTTCACCCCTCCTAACTTGAGTCCTAACATGACGGCAGCTGGGAGATACTGCGTGTAATTGTCTAATCGCCTGTCGAAGTGTGGTATATAGTCGTTCCGCAGACCACGAAAACGCTTGCTCTCACTACGCATGAGAAGTCCGTTGAGGATAAGGGGTGCACAGGTGTAGACGACCCTGTCTATGCGTGTGTCATTCTTGTATCTTGCCTTCGCACACGCCTGTCTGACCGTGGTCACCGTGTCTGCCACAACAGATGTGTCTGCCGTCACACCCACGCTGTCGCCCACTGCGATGGAGGGCATGTGCCGTAGGCTATCAGCCAAGGCAACAGAAGCCTCAGCGGTATGGCTAAGACTTACGAACGAGAGGATTACAAGGGTTGTTCTCAGGACTTTTAACTTTGAGCATGGAGCACAGAACGCAAGTGACAAAACGTCGAACATGGGAGTTAGAGGTTTGAAAATTGAGGTTTTAACATTTCTATCTGTGGAGGACATGATACCCCCAGAGATACTAACGGATGGAGTAGTGGGATTATTGTGAGAGGATAGTAGGAAATGTGAAGGGGACATGGTATGTCTAAGACAGGGTAACAGAGGAACAAGTTTGATGAGTAACAGAGGGGTGGGACATGGTAGGGTATGGTTAAGACAGGGTAACAGAGGAACAAGTTCGATGAGTAACAGAGGGCAGGGACATGGTAGGGGGCGGTTGAGACAGGGTAACAGAGGAACGGAGGAAAGTAACAGAGGGCGTTCTTTCTCTCACAGAACTACACAGATGAACAGATTTTACAAAGGTGCACAGAGACATTAAGTCAACCGATAACACAGAACGTTTCAGCTCACGATGGATGTAACATTCTGTAATATATAGCAGTAAATTCTGTGATATCTGTCGCCTGCCAGCAGGCGTTTGTGGGTTCCCCCTGTTAGCAGAAAGGCCTCTGTTCATCTGTGAAAATCTGTAAGAGAGAAAATTCCCTACGAGCTTCATGCGTTCTAAACAACGTGAGAGAGAAAAGAACCAACGAGCCGCTTAGGCTTATGAAAAAACTTAACAAGAACACACACGAAAGTCACTACGCTGGGAGGAGGGCATGAAGCGAAACGGAGTTTGCAACTAACACGAAACCAAGCACATACGGAGACGGGAGAAGAAGGGCGTGTTCTTGAACGTTGAAGAGCGTGTTCTTGGAGCAAGAAGGGCGTTGTCTCAAACGTTGAGGGGCGTCTTCTCGAACGTTGAAGGGCATGTGTCGGATTTGAGAGGGGCGAAAATACCTGACAAAAGGGGAGAGAGGACAAGGAGGGAAAAGAGCTGACTACGAAGTAGTGCTTCGTAGAGCCAGACCAAAGGAAACAAGAAACGGAACAAAGGGGACAAAGGAGCAGGCCAAAGGAAACAGGAAAACAGACCGAAGGAAACGGGGAAGCGGGCCGAAGAGAACAAGAGCGGGGTACAAAAGAAAGGGAGTATCGGACCGAAAGGAAAGAAGATGCGGAACAAAGGGAACGAGGAAGCAGACCGAAGGGAACGGGAGAGAAGATTGCTGGAAACAAAAAAGCGGACCGCTGTGGATTGGGAAGCGGACCACTGAAAACGGGAGGGGGGACAGGTGAGGGGCGAGGGGCAGCTGGTGGGGGATGATGATTGTCACCAGCTGTGAGCAGGTTTTGTGGTTCTACCCAGTTCTCCTCAATGTTACTCTACCCTATTCTCCCCTCTCATCTCGGCTTATTTACCAACAACAACCTTCTTACCACCAACGATATAGATACCGTTAGGTAGGCCTTCGAGGGCTGTCTCTGGGTTCACCTTACTACGAAGGAGGGCACCGTAGATGCTATAAACATCTACTTTACCGCCATTTGATGGTGCGGTGAAAGTCTTGATACCAGTTGGTTCTTTGCCTGGGTCGACCTCAGAACCGTCTGAACCACATACCTTAACTTGGATGTTATTCCCTGCAGCCTCCATCACCTTCTTAGGAATAGTGAATGTCTTGGTATTCGCAAAGTACATGAGATTACCCTTACTATCGTAGATCTTGAAACCTACCACGTGGCTGTTCTTAGCCTCCATAGTATAGGTGCGACGACCATTAACGGTCTTCTCTTCCTTAACAACAGCCCAGCCCTGACCGAGACTATCCTTCTTAAACTGGTCCCATGAACCGAAGTCGCCCATAGAACCAATGCGTACGGCACCATTGAAGTCCTGACGCATTGTGCCAGGGGCCGCATTAGGATAGATAGCTGGGGTAGGACGGATATGATCATCAATGAAGATCATATTGTTCGCAGGCCCCTTAGGGAACTTCTGCATGAACTTCTTCGCCTCATTCCACTGTGCTCTTGTGGTGTACATGGTTGTGTTACTGTAGTCACCGATGACAGATCCGTTCACATCATAGAAATGTCCCCATGCTTCAAAGAAGCTTGAAAGGTCTTGCTTGGCTGCTACACAACACGCTTTAGCAAAGAGTAAGTAGTCGTTCTGGCCCTGACAGTTGGCTGTACCCTGTCCTTCAAGACGGTTCTTACGGAGATAATCGAGGCAATTATGCCAGAACTGATCATCAAGACCAGTCGCATGGAACATCATATAGAGCTTGTAGTACATCTGCGTTGTGCCCCATGTGCCATATTCAAACCACTTCTTCTTGTTAGCAAAGCGGTCAGCATAGGTTGAGACAGCACTCTCGCAAACCCCATCATACTTCTTACCGTCAACATCTATATAAGAACAGTTTTCAGAGCGGCTGGTTACGCGACCCGAAGTAAACATCACCATGTTAGAGTACATATTGACCGAAATCTCCGTCATACCTGCCGTGTTAAACAGCTGCTGATGGTTATGACCGAACTCGTGAGCAGGACCCCAGAGTGTACCATTGCCCCACTTCATCTTATCATAGTTGAGTACATCCCCCAAAGTGTTGTAGTTATAGTAGGTACCACCGGTCGTAGCATACATATAACCATGGTCGACAGCAGTCGCATTGAGTACGTTGTTGCACTTATCACGCTTAGCGGCACGGAAGCCCATGAGGTCGTCCTCACGCTGTACGATGCTGTTCCAGATCTCAACAAGTTCCTTCATGTGAACAGGAGTATAGCGTTTGCAATCATCACCAGGCATGTTCATAACAACCAGTTCGCCCTTCATATTGAACGCCTTAGCCCATACAAGGCCGTCAGACTGCATTGTCTGCCAGTCTTCATTGGTGTTACCCTTAGTGAGGTCGAAGTATCCATTCACCTTACCACCCTCGATATGGATGTTCATAGGCTTATAGTCTGCGAGCACCTTGCCGTTGTTGAAGGTACGACCGATATAGTTAACAAACACGTTGTTCTCGCCCTGATTGAGGATAATGTTCAATCCCTTCTTCAAGTTATAGTACTTACCAGCACTGCGTGTACCCAATGGTACGAGCTCAATCTGCACTGTTGCATTCTGTGGAATATCATCGCCAAGGAAGACAAAGAGGTCCTCGCCATCACGAGCAGTAACACCTGTTGGGTTCGTCATGCTACCATAATCGTAGCCGATACCCATTGAACGTGCCCAAGCACCATAGTTATTCTCGCTGTAAACCTTATAATCAGCGATGCGGAAGAGCTTCTCCCAGTTGCGACCACTTGGGTAAACAGTCCAGCTCTGGTTCTTTATCTTCAACACAACCTCCTGCAAACCCTGTGGCACACCCTCGGTAGTCATCTGCGCCTTCAACGCCTCATCAGTCATCGCCTTAGTAGCGACAGTAACCTCCGTAGCGGCACTGTTAGTGAAATACTTAGCCACCTTCTCAGCATAGACATCCACATTCTTAGTCAAGTCGACACGAGTCTTGTAAGCCTCCTGCTGTTCCTTGAGCTTAGCAGGGTCGAGTGTAACCTCCTTGAAGACCCACTTATTCGCCTCGTTATGCGTGTACCAGCCTACAGGATGGTATCCCTGACTCTCAGCACAATGGATACCAACATTATTGGCATCGACCATCTCGAAAGCCAACACGTATGGATCGTCCGTATTACGTTGGAGGTCAAAGCCAGTGCCCTTCCCCTCAGCTGTCGTATAAGAGCGACTTGTCTGCCCATTCTGAGGAACGATATACTTTCCTGTCACGGCATTCTGGAACACGTAGCGGCCGTTAGCCAACTTTTCTAACTTCCAATAATAAGAGTAATCACTGCTGTTAAAACCCGAGGTAGACAATTCGCCAACTATAAAGTCCTCACGCATCGCCTTGCCATAGGTGTCAGAAACAATCTGATAGTACTTTGTGAGATCCTTTGTTGGGTCTACCACCTTGGTCAGTTGAGCCAGTCTGGCAAGCACCTGCTCGTTTGTAAGCGTCGTCACAGGGTCGAAGCGGAACTCACTTGGGCCAACTGCTCTAATACCATTATCCATCAATGGTTTCCAACGAACGATATGCTTCTGAGCATCGAGGTGCCAGCACCAATCTTCAGCATTACTATTATAGATATTGAAGTAAGACTTACCTGTCCCACTTGACTCTGTCTGATACTCAATCCGGAACTTGTAAGCATCATCGGCCGTCTTATAGACCTCATTATTTTGACCCACACTCTGAACGTACTTAGCATTCTTCAGACTCTGAATGGTGTATCTGTCGCCCTTAGCATGTAGTAAGAAGAGGTCAGAGAAGTCGGTAGATGGGCTGCCATAATGCTGCCCATGTAAGGTGCCTTTATCATCGACAAAGACATGAAGATCTGTACCTTTTTGACGCTTGTCATTAACAATGTAATAAACTCCCGGCTTGAGTTTTTGATTCTCTCCAACAGCAGTTGGTGCCGCAGAGAGCATCGAAGCTTTCGCAACACTTGGCACAGCAGCGGTCAGAGCCAGTGCTGCCATGAGTGTCTTCTTGCGTAAAAATCTTTCGAATAACATAGATGTATTTAATAAGTAGTTGTTTTTTAGGTTTCTCTTCGGTAAGTATCAAGTTTGCTTTCACCCCTTTTTAGGACAGTGCGGAGGCTCCGCACCCGTGGTGTTCACGCCCCGCACCTTTCGTGCGAAGGTATAGCACATCACCTGAATAGTATATTAACGAAGACAACCCACTGGCATAGGGGGACTATGCCAGTAGGTTGGTAAATAGAGATTACAGACCTAACTGCTCCTTCTTCCAAGCCTCATCGTGATAAACATAGAGGTGGAGTTCAGCGAGATACCAGTAAGATGATCCACCACCATTATTGATATTCGAACCATTCTTACGCTGTGTAGGTTCGAAGCGGATATGGGTGATAGTAGCACCATTGGTCTTTGTGTAAGCGAGTGGTTCGCTCACAGCATTCGCAGAACGGTAGTTTGTCTGTGTTGAAACAGGCGTAGCAGCAGTGATGACATCTGATGAAGCGTAGATATTAGCACGCTTAGGGTTGCGGTCGTTACTGCTAACTTTATACTCATCGAAGCCAAGGTAGAACGTACCATTGATACCTTCGTTCAGCGTAATATCAATGTGAGGACGTGGATCGCTCGTGTTTCCGTTGCTCTTCGTCTGGAAGTAAGTAGTCTTATTACCATCGACAGCAGCGCCAATCTCGTGCCCTGGCTGCATAGAGTTAGCTGATACCATAGCCGCAGTGAGCGGTATCTCAACAGACTCAGACCACTCGTTAGCCTGAGCAGTAGCTGTTGCAGGGTCGTGGGTGTTCTTACCTCTGAGGCCCTGGGTCGTCACGGTGATGGTATAGTCGCCTGCAAAGTTGAAGACATCATTGAGAACACAAGACGTCTCGTTCGCTGCTACCTCCTTTACTGACTCTGGTACACCCGGCATATTGCTCTTTGCTCTAACGATAACCTTCTCATAGTTGACCTCGTCAGGAGCCTTCCAAGTCACTGTGAACTGGCCCTTACCAGGCGTAACGTTCACATCGTTGACACCAGTAGGTACGATGTCTTGGAATGGCTGTTGGGTCACATGGATAGTGAAAGGCTGTGCGCTGCTATTAGAAGGCTTACAAACTACATCACAAGAACGTGCGTTATCAGTAGTGTTGAGCGTTGCAGTGAAGTCAACCTCCGCACCAGAGATATATTTCTTAGGTGATGAAAGCCAGCTCTTAGCCTCCTCAGGGATGATAATCTCATAGTTACCATCAGCCGTAGAACGCTGGAATGGCACACGATAAGTACGACCGAGGTCGACCATCTCAACGGCTGCCTCCTTCGTCTCCATAGGATAGATAGGACGCACCTTATAGCCCTTAGCCGACTGCTCGATGACATACTCGATAGAAGCATCCCAGTTGTCAGAACTCTTCAGACGAACTGTACAGTAGCGAGTCTCGGCTGTTGTGTTAGCATCCATGTCGAAGTGAAGCTTCACGATACCATTCTCTTTGACGGTCTTCGTTGTGTCCAAGCGAACAAACGATACTGTGTCAGGAACAATGATATGGTCGAGATGGAGGTTGGTCTCAACTGGTACGTCGATACTTGTCACCTTACTCTCAAGGAGAGAATAGAACGTACCCTCACGATTGAAGAATGGGTTCTGCTCTGGAATACGGAGAACACTCTCGTAACCCATCTGAGACACCTTAATCTCATAGGATGCACGCTCGCCATGAGAGATAGTTACTTTCGCCTCACGAGCCTTGAAGCCATCGTAAGCCGGAGCCTTAACCGTAACGCCCTTACCGTCAGGATTCTTCGTGACAGTGAGCCACTCGGCATTACTCTCCGCCTTCCAGTCTTCCAAAGCTACGTTTGTCTCTACAACAATCTGCTGTTCACCGCCCTCTTTATTGAATGCTATCATTCGTTGGGAGGAATGAGGAACCTCAAGCTCCTTGCTTGTAAAGTCGGTGTCATAGTCAGCTGCGCAGGATGCGAGGCCTAATGTCCCCACAAACATCACTGACAGTATGAATAGGAAATTAATCTTCAGTTTCATTATTCGTCGTTATTTATACGGTTAAAGTTTGTCTGCTCTTGGGTTATACTGGTAGCGCATCTTTGCTAACACTTCCTTCCATGGGCCAACCTTCCATGTTCCATCGCTCTGCTTAGCGTTCTTCATCACGCGATAACGATAGTGGAGGCGGAACTCCTTAAAGTAGGTTGGATTGGTTGATGCACTACCACCTAACTCATTAAGCAAGAATGTGTTGTTATACTCACCAACTGGAGTAAGCATCTCTACCTCGAGTGAATCCTGCTTGAAAGGCTTCAGCGTTACGTTGTAAGCTGAAGGGTTCGTAACAGTCTTCGAACCGATAGTAGCAACGATACTCTTCACATTAATGTCATGGAGCGCCTTTTCGTAGTTATCCCACTTCTCGTCACCAGCAAGGAAACGAACAGCATTAGCCGCTACAGGGAAGGCACGGACAGTATTGGTAGGTCGAGTGGTTGACTTGGTCTCAACGTTTGTCACCTGAGAAGATACTAACTGATAGTTCCAATTCTCTGCTGTTGAACCGTAATTGTTCTTCCATAGAATCTTAACCAGTACGTGATTCAACTGAACACCTAACTTATTATTGTCGGTTGCGATTGCACTTGCATCATGGCTGACAATCTTGTAGTCGAGGAAATAGACACTGTCAGGAGACAGAGTACCAAGGTTCTTCAACTTGATATCAAAGTAGCACTTGTTTGACCCAGCTGGGATAGTACCCGACATCTGTGGGTCTTCATAGCAGTCGGCTGGGAGAAGATGCGCAAACTTAGTACTGTCGATATCGAAGTTTGACTTATTATACGCATTGAAGAGTGAGTCGTCATGAGCGATAGACACGTGATAGTCACGGTCGGCAAGCTGTGAACCACTCAAGTTAGCCACTAACTTGACAGAAGCCGTCCCCTGCTCCACAGCAGAGAGTTCTACTGTGGTGCGGTCATAGATACGGTTGGAACCTGCCATCAAGCCTACCTTGTGAGGATAGAAATTCTGCTCAAAGTCATAATTGTTACATGATGACAATGCTACAGCAGCTAAGGCACATCCTAATATATACTTGTATTTTTTCATAAATAGTTACAATATTAACGTTATTAACGATCCCAACCAGGGTTCTGATCCATCTTTGGACTCTTAACCAACTCACGATGTATGAGTGGAAGGAATACCATACGTGGGAGAGCCTTACGGTCGCGGATATTCTGTTCGTTGATAGTTACGAGGTTGAAGAACGGACCATCGTTGTTACCTTTCTTCTCGCTGTAAACATCAAGACCACGCCAATTAGAGCTGTTAGCGTCTTCTGTGAAGTAAGTACCCCAACGACGTGTGTCGAAGTAACGATGACCTTCATTGAAGAGCTCAACCTGACGTTCGTTCTTGATAACCTCATCGAAAGCATTCTCAGAGCTGAGTGTTGCAGCCTCAACGCCTGGCAAGCCCACACGATAGCGTATCATATTGAAGTAACGAGCCATAGCTGCCTCGTCACGGGTCACTGCTACGTCTACGAGACGACCGTTTGCATCCCATGTCTTCACGTTCTCTGAACCTTGAACATGGTTGTCGGCCTCACAGAAACTCAACAGTATTTCTGCATAACGGATGATTGGGAATGGCTTAGGAATAACCGAAGCACCATCCTTACCATGCCAAGAGTCATCTGGGTGGATGTACTTGAATGGTACGTAACCACTGATACAGTAGTCGTTAGGGTTGTTACCTGCTGCGTTCTTACCAGCCTTAGAATCATCAATAGAGTACCAGAAGGTCTGGTTGTTATAGCTACCATCGGTGGTAGAGTTCATCTTCCAGATACGACCAGGGAAGCCGATGCTTGCATAGAAGCGTGCTGAGCGGTTTACATAGGCTAATGGTGTACCGTTGGCCATGTCACAATCGCCGATAGACTTCTTCTGATTGATATGCTTGGTTAGGTCGGCTTCATAGAGTGGAGACTCTGCAGGCTTCTTACCATCCTTCATCAAGAAGCAATCAATCACACGCTGAGGTACTGACATACCACCCCATCCACCATAGTTAACAGGGAATGAGTGACGAGAATAGGTCATTACAGGACCAGAATACTCATCAGCCCAGATAAGCTCACGGTTTACCTTTGCTGTACCCTCGCCATTGAACATATCAGCAAAGGAATGATATGGGTCGATACCACCAGCACCATCAGGGAACTTAGCCGTTGGAACTGATGCGTCGAATGGATATGGATTATCCTTATCAGCGTCGACAGTGTAGAGCGTATAGTAGTTTAGGTCGATGACCTGCTTTGCTGCGGCTGCAGCCACAGCCCAACGCTTTGCATCGTAAGTCTGATTTACATAATACTTGCCGTCGCTCTTACGCTTCCACTCACCAAAGCAACGCTTTGCGTAAGTGCCACCATTGAAGGTCGGTGAAGCCTGCAAGAGGCGAAGACGTGCGATAAGTGCTAAGGCAGTACCCTTTGTTGGACGACCGAAGTAGGCTGTTGACTGCTCACTTGGACGCTTCAAGCCAGGGAGCGACTGTGCGAACTCATTACAGATATAGTCGATTGACTCATCCATCGTAGCACGCTCACGGTCGTAGTACTCGGCCTTCTCACTGGTTGAGATTACCTCATCATTAACAATAAGACAAGGTCCCCAGTTCTGCAACAATACGTAGTAAGCATAACCACGGATAAAGTGAACCATTGCCTTATAGTCTTCTTTATCATTGGTAGACATGTCAGCAATCTTGTCGACATTAGCCAACATACGGTTACAACGGTTGATAACCTTATACATCTGGTACCAATAACCCCAGTTAGGTACGTTCTCTGCATTGACGTTACCTACTGTGAACTTTGCTCCCCAGAACTCGTTGGTCTGCCAACGTACACAGATCTCATCAGAGGCCGTCTCACCTGGATTCCAAGAGTTACCCCAGATGTTACCAGCTGATGGGAACATCGTTGGTGTAGCAAAGAGATAACCATTTGCATTCTGGGCTGAGTGGAAGACTGAGTCTTCCTTGAAGATAGCATTAAAGTTGTCGTCTTGGTCCAAGAAATTACATGACGTGAAGGTCATTCCTGCGAACAAGGCTGCAACAGTGCCCAAAGCTAATATATGTTTTTTCATTATTACAATCTAATTAAAGAGGTGGAACCTTTAGAATCTAAAGTACATTTGCAATGAGTAGGTGGTTGGGATTGGATAAGCCGCACCATTGTACCAAGCCTGCTCTGGGTCGAAGTACTTTGCACTGTCGATAGTGAAGAGGTTGTTAATTACAAAGTCACACTCTAATGAACTAAGTCCTGCTGCGCGCAACCACTTACGATGGCGGAATATATAGCGGAAGTTCAACTCTTGGAAACGAAGGAATGAACCGTTCTTCTTCCAGAATGTGGAGAGTTGTGAGTTGTTTGTATTTGAGCCGTAAGACAGACGTGGGAACATGGCGTTAGGGTTCTCCGTTGAAGGATCGCCTGAGTACCATGCTGGTATCCAACGGTTCTTTGGATTGTTCACCATCTTCAACACATTACCCATCTCACCATTATAGAATGGTATCCAGCCTGCGTCGTAGCCCATACCTACTCGGTAGTAGTTTACACCGGTGTTACCTTTGAAGAGCATACTTACGGTAAAGTCCTTATAGTTGAACTCTCCACCAATACCGAACATGACACGAGGAACGTTATTACCGTAAGATAGTGGCACACGGTCGTCACTGTTGATGACACCATCACCATTCACGTCACGGTACTTGATATCACCAGGACGCACAACTCCGAAGGCTGCTGTCTGATCTGGGCTCTGACGAATATCGTCTTCATTCTTGAAGAGACCCTCAGAGATGTAACCACGCAATACACCGTAAGGCATACCAGTTACGCTCTGATAATCGTAAGCAAGCTTATTCTCCTCGAAGTAGTCTACAATATTCTGTGACCATGTATAGTTAGCACGAACGGTATAGTTCATGTCTTTGCTTATCTTGTGGAAATAAGAGATGTTTCCGTCTGAACCAAAAGAGTGCATACGCCCCACGTTAGACTTTGGATAGGTCACCATACCAGCATACTCTGGCAATGTAACACGGTCTTGGAAGATGTGGTCACGTGTGTCACGGAAGAAGTCAACTGTCAACTTAATAGCATCGTTGAAGAAGTTAGCATCGATACCGACGTTCAGCTTCTTAGCAACCTCCCACTTCAAGTTATCAGCACCTGTCTGCTTCTCAACAATACCTTGTCCGTTATAACCCCATGTCGTAGCTGCGTGGTTATTAATAATGGTCAGGTAAGGGAAACGAGCATTTGCGATATTATCGTTACCAGCCAAACCGTATGAACCACGAATCTTGAAGAAGTTAACGAATGGGAGGTGTTGCTGTACCCACTTATAGGATGTTGGGGCCCAACCCACAGCTATTGATGGGAAGAAACCGAAACGCTGACCCTTAGGGAAGAGGTCGGAACCGGTGTAACCGAAGTTCGCATCTACGAAGTAAGTAGAGTTATAACCCCATGACAAACGACCTGATACGTTCTGACGACGCTTAGGAATAGCTGCGATACCGAGTGCATCACCATTGCCCCACTCTGACCCCTTTGTGTCTTCCATGTAATAGAAGAGGAGCGCACCGAGGTTATGAGCACCGATACTTGTGTTATAGTCTAACTTAGCCTCCATGTAGTACTTTCTCCAAGATTCATTGTCTGAAGAGTAAAACATATCCTGCTGCTTAGAACGTAAGGTCTTGATGAGGTCACCTGTTGATGTACGACCTGTTGCGCGATAGTAGTCTGGTCTAACGAAACGACGCTCACTGAAACCTGATGTGCGGTCGTTAACAGCCTGAACAGAACCCACGAGTCCCTTGAGAATACCACCGAAGCGGTGTGTGAACTTCAAGGTAATCATGTTACGGGTATTGTCAGATGATCTGTAACCCTGATAGTTAAGGGCTGCAAATGGAGAGATAAGGTCGTTCTGACCGTATGTTGGCAATGTTCCATCGGCGTATGTGACAGGGAACATCAATGGATTCAACTGCAGTACATCTGCCCATACTTGGTTGGTTGACTTTCCTCCTGGGGTTGTATAGTTTGATATGTTACCATCAACACCAAAGTAAAGCTCTGAACGCTTGGTGAGGTTCATGTTAATATTTGCACGATAAGTCAACTGATCGTAGGACAATGGCTGATGGAATTGGTTCTCTTTCTGACGATAGGCAGCACCCTCATGGCGATAACCTACTGACACGAAGTACTGTGCAACATCTCCACCACCACGTGCACTGGCGTAGTAGTTCTCCTGTAAAGAGTTCTTCTTGATAATCTCGTCAATCCAGTTTACGTTTGGATAAAGCTCTGGATCAAGGTTGTTCTTGATGATGTCTAACTGAATTGGCGTATAGATGTCGGCCTCTCCTGACATTGCACGTGCCTCATTGGCCAACCTTGCATAGTCGTAAGACGATAGATACTCTGGTAACTTATTGATATGTGAGAGCTTAACGGTCGCACGAGCGGTTATCTGTATCTTCTCCTTTGAACCGCGCTTGGTAGTTACCAATACAACACCATTAGCACCACGCACACCATAAACGGCTGTTGCTGCAGCATCCTTCAATACTGAGATGCTCTCTACGTCGTCTACATCAATATCATTGAGGCTACCCTCGATACCATCAATGAGAACCAAGGCGCCTGCACCAGCACCAAAGGTTGACACACCACGTACCCAGAAGTTAGATAGGTTCTGACCTGGCTCTCCTGAGAGCTGCATGGTGATCACACCTGGCATACGGCCTCCAATCATGTTGACAAGGGAGGTTCCTGGCGTGCGCAACTCCTCCATATTAATAGTAGAGACAGCACCCACTACTGACACCTTCTTCTGTGACACAAGACCAGTTACGACCACTTCGTCGATAGCATTGGTCTTGGCTACCTTAAACTTCACCGATAGTGAAGGCTCGTCCTTAAGGATTGTTCGCTGCACAGTCTCCATACCTACGTACTCGAACTGAAGTGTAGCACCTGGCTTAACCTTAATAGCAAACTTACCATCCAGGTCGGTTATGGTTCCTGTTCCTGGTTCGTTCTTTACACGAACGGTAGCACCAATACATGGATCACCCGTATCATCATAGACGACACCTGCTACCGAGAACTGCTTTGCAGTAGTATTATCTTGCGAATAGGCTTGGACTCCATAGGTTAATAGAGCCAACATGAGACACAAGACATATAATGTTCTTCTCATATATATCTATGTTTGTAGTATTTATTAGGCTTTTAGCTATTTGATTGATAACTCTCGTATCACTTGGTTCTTCGAGTCGGCGACATAGACCGTACTCCCGTCGGCACTCACCGCGACACCCGTCGGCCAATTAAACTTGGCTAACTCGACACCACCATCTTGGAAGCCTGCACTCTGTGGAACACCGATTGGGGTGGTTACACGGGCGTTCTTGCCTTGCGTGGTATCAATCATACGGATACACTGGTTACCTGAGTCGGCAATATAGAGCTTGCCGTCCTTGGTGAAGGTCATCTGACGTGGGAAGCAGAACTTGGCATTCTTCAATGCTCCATCTTCCCAACCCTTACCTTCTGTGACGTTTACTGTACCGAAAGAGGCTATTCCTGCGTATGGCTCACCAGCGTAGGTCAGTGAGTCTTTGTCTGACAACTGGTCTACGTCAACATACCATATCTGATGGGCATCAGTGAAGGAGATGAACAGACGGTTAGGCTGTGTAGGGCTGAATGTACAGAAAGCATCTGAGCCACCGGCTCCCTTAGGACCATCCTTACCTACACGCTTCAACAAAAGCTCGGCTTTACGTGTCTTAGGATTAATACGGATTAACTGACCCTTAAACATCACAGAGTAAATCATCTGGTCGTTCTTATTAATCACGAAGCAGTACTTCCAGTTGCTTTGGTCAAGGTCTGAATAACCATTAGGATTGATGAACTGCTGCTTATGAACAGCATAACCCTGATCCTTCAACAAGCTATAGTAAGTACGTCCACCATCATCTGGCACATAGACACCCTCATAACCATCAAGTGTTGAGTAAGCTGGAGCATTAATTTTATATGGACTCTCCTGAAGAATAGATACTTCATCTTTCTTCAAGTCAGCCTTCAATACCATACCAGCAATGTCTTGATTCTTCTCGTTACGGCAATCAATATTACAGTTGGTACCGTAGGCAGTAAGACCATCTTGGAACTTATGCTGTACAACAAAGATATTATTATCATTATCGATACAAAGGTAAGCTGGAGCTGAAAGGTTTGTTGTCAACAGCTTGTCAGCCTTTGTAGCGTGAGCCGCATTAGTCTGTGTACCCACGATAGTCGTTACGGCAGTCTGAGTGATATACTTAAAGTTGCGCTCGCCAGTACCCTTAATCGTGTCAGTACCGTTCGCACGTGTCACTTCAAGCTTGATGTTACGCTTGTAAGTCAAGCCTGCTGGCACATAACAATAGAGCTTCTCGCCATTAGAGGATACAAGTCCACCACGGTGACGACCTCCATCTTCATCTACATACCATAGTGAAAGACCAGTGGTATCAGTACCAAAGTTCTTACCAGTGATAATCATTGGCGTAGCAATACCACCACTGTCGGGATAGAAATCACTAATGACAATTGGCTGTGAAGGGTCAAAGGAGCCTCCAACACGACCCCCTACTTCCTTATCAGAACAGGAGGCCCATGCAAGTGAACCCAATAAGACCATCCACAAATAAGATTTGAAAAGTCTCTTCATAGAAATGGTTTAGTTTAATTGATTATTGTTTTTAATTATTTCATTGCTTCTTTTTAGGTAAGTTTCTGCCTTTAAGTAAATAGTCAGTACTTTATCTTTTTGAAGGTTGACAAATTTAGAAAATAATTTTAAGATATGTATTCAGTACAACTATTAATTAACAATATTTAAGCAAAAGAGTGAGAACAGGTATTAAGAATTAGAGTATAAAAGAAAAAAAGAAGTAAAGTCTAAGGTATAAAAAAGTAAATAACTGATTATATTTTTACTATTATAACTTTGTGTTGCTACTCAACACGTCTTGTGCTATTTATCAACACCAACGGTATTAAGTACCATCATCTTTTTAAAGAATAAAGCCTTCAAGGCAAAAAGATTAATAGAAGAGAGTTTCAAGGGGTATCTGCAATAACAAAAATACATGTAAAATAAAAGGAGTTATGCGATAAAATATGCAACTCTTTAAAATAGTATTGTTGTTAGACTTTCCACATTATAAAAGGTAAATCTATAAAGTTAATAGTGACATCTGCACTTTTCAAGAAATTACACAACTCAAAAGAATATAAAACAAAAGTTAAAAACAAGTTTTTGTACTTTAGTTAAAAAAAATATCATACATTTGCACTTGAAATAACTATACCTATAAAATCGTGAAACTTAAAATCTATATTTATCTAACTTTTCATCTACTATTTTTATGTAGCAATAGAGTGTCTTCACAGACTACTATTGTGAAGGGGAGCGTGTCGTATGTTGTAGATACGCTTTCACTAACTTCAAATAATGCCCAGATAGAAAAGCTAAAGTATAAAAACGAACTGTTACGTTATGAAAACTATAAAAAGAGCTACTTACCCTCTATTAGTTTTGCGTTGTCTCCTATTGGCTTTAATCGCTCATTAAGGCTTATGCAGGATCCTACAACTGGTAGTTATACGTATGTAAAAGATTACTCTAACAGCAGCAGTGTCGGACTTACTATACATCAAAAAGTACCATTTACAGGAGGTCAACTACAAGTTGGAAGTAGTCTAAGCTATCTGAACGAATTTTCTTATCATCGTAAGAGTTACAGTACCTCACCTTATTTTATTAGTTATTCGCAAAATCTATGGGGTGGAAGAAAGCGTTATCTATTAGAAAAGAAAATAGAAGAATCGAAGAACGTGATTGCTATCAATAAGTTTTGTTCTAATATTGCGCAGATACAACAAAACATCTTAAGTCAATATATGGATGTAGTAGCAGCTAAAATGAAACTTGATCTTTCCAAGCAAACCGTTCTTAACAATGACACATTGTTAGATATTGCACGACTAAAACTGGATAATGGTCGTATTACGGAATATGATTACAAGCAAATAGAGTTACAATCTTTACGAAGCAAATTAGACTCTGAAGATGCAATTCAAAACTATCAACAACTTTACCACCGGCTATTGACAAGTATCGGTACAACACAGGAGATAGCGATAGTTTCGCCAGAATTTGACCTACCGTTATCCATTGACTCTGTAGCAATATGGTACTATGTACGTAAGAACAATTCTTTTTATCAGCAGCAGGAACTTGAGAAACTTGAAGCAGAGCAAAATCTTTTCCTTACTAAACTGGAAAATCGTTTTAATGCCAGTATTAGTCTTGGCTATGGAACTAACCAGTATGCTGAGCATTTAGTAGAAGCATACCATCATCCAAATACTCGGCAATCTATTCAGGTGGGTATTCAGATCCCTATTTTCCAATGGGGTATTAACAAGAATAAAGTCAAAATGGCGGAGAATATATTTCAGTCTAACCTCCTTGAACGTGAAACCAGACTAAGAAATTTTGAAAATCAGATTACAGAAAGAATTAATGCCTATCGGTCGGCTGTCAAACTCTGGATGACAGCTAAACGAACCTACGAACTATCGCAGGATCAATATAAACTTGCCTTGAAGAAATTTTCCTTGGGAAGAATATCAGACTACGAACTGTATACGGCCCAAAACAATCAATTTACCTCATTATCACAATATGTTTCTGCTATCAGACAAGCATATACAAACTACTATATCATAAGGGGTATGACTTTATATGACTTCAAAAAAGAAAGAGACTTAATTGAGAGTCTCGCTAAATAATTATTAACTAAAAACATTTCTATTATGAGAAAATTAACTAAAGCTAGTCTTTCAGAATTAGCAGAGTCAAAGGAAATCATTTCGTTTCTTGAACAGAAGAGTTATGTTGGTGGTGGAAGCGGAACACGGAATGACCCTTATTCCATTGAAGAATACAATTCTCTAATTGATAATAGCAACTGGAATGGTGGATGGGTGCTGAAAGATCAAGATAGTATTCCTATTTATGTAGGTGGAACTCAAGCTGACACAGAGGAATCCTATAATGGAGGAACTGATTTTTCAGGTGGTACAAAGTATAATGGTGGAACAGATGGTAATGGTGATGTAGCATACGATGGAAAAACAAGATACGATGGTGGTACAAATGGTGATGTTCCATACGATGGAAAAACAAAATATGATGGAAAAACAAAATATGATGGCGGAACAAAATACGATGGAAAACAAAATACGATGGCGGAACATTCGAAAACCGGGATAATCCTCATGGGCTAGATGAAGTAGTTGCAATAGGTCATCGTCCATCTAATCCAAATCCAGCACTTGGTTATGATAGCATGAGTATCTATTATAATTATACAGGTTCTACTCACTCTACACCATCTTATGATTCTAATAATTATGCTTCAGGAGAGACATATGTAACAAATGCTGGTGGTGGAGGAAACATTCATGGGTCTAGTGGAAATTCAGGGCAAAGCATTAAAGATAATGATGGCCCAATTCTTCCTATAGGACGACTTGAAGAAATAAAAGAATTTCTGACAAAAGAACTTTATAATTTGTTAAAGAGTTATTATGATCAAGGTATGGTGCGAGTGAATACTGATCCCCAAAATGCAAATAACTCTGGATACTATGATGGGAGCGTAAAAAAGATTTTTTTCAGGAAGGTTCTACAATGAACCCTAGTACCCATGCAGTAGCTCACGAGCTTACACATTATTTTCAAGATTTAGATGGAGTTCTTCCAATACAAAAGAATGATTATACAGGAAGCCTTAACTGTGAAATGCAGGCAGATATAATTGGTACAATATGTGCCTTTGGGTTTCAAAACAATCTTACTTCTAATCCTTGGTTATCTGAAAAAACAAAGGATATATTTAAAAAAGGGCTTATAAGAGATGAAGAAGGAAATGTTACTATAAGTAAAAAACTTTGGAATAAATTAAATGACAATAATTTTATGTTACAGCTGCAACGAGAATGGAGAGAGTATCAAGAGATACATCACCCAGACTCTGACACATATTTGAAAGGTGAGCAAATGAATTGGAACTATAATTGGGAATATTATTTCGAATCTATCAAAATCCAAGTAAAAGGACTTAAAAAGAAAAATGAAAACAATAAACTCCTATTTTTATACTTTCCTTTTAGTATTCTTGTTCTGCAATCCTATATGTGCCCAAAACGACAAGAAGATAATTAAGGTTGGAAAAATGATTCAAGAATCCTACTTCTCCTCTTGGGAACAAGACTCCTTTCTGACCTATTACATTGCTGCTGATGCGGAAAGTACAGAACGCTTTATCAAGGAAGGGAATTGGAAAGACGTCCTTGACAAAAGATATAAGCCATATAGTATGAAATCAATGTGGTTAATAAAAAAACATCTTGAGAAAGTTCTAAGTAAAGTGCTCACTAAGAAACAAAAGAAACTTTTAAACCCTATTGGTGATGAAAGTAATATCTTTTGGTCCGACTTCTATGTCTTTGTAAAAAGTAAAAAGAGATTTGTGAAGATAGGGATGATGAGTAGTACAGCAAAATACTTAACCCAAGAGCAAATCTACAAGATACTTCTCCTATACAGCAAGTGTAAATTGCCTGTACACCCTGTAGTAGGAGCGTTTAAAGAAAAAGAATACTATATTACAGGGGCACAAGTGGATAGAATAAAATAATCTCTCCATTGAAAGATGCTATTAGCCTATATCACCCAATCATTATAAATAAGATATTAAGAAGAACGGAATGAAATCTGAATGTGCTGTATAAAAGATTTGTATGAGCTATTGAAAACTATAAAAGTCTTCAATGCTCATACAAATGATATACATCTTAGAATAGCAAAAAGTCTAACAAAATATAACCTATGAAAATAGCTTTTCTTTCAAACAAGAATCCTAATGATATCTACCTATGGTCTGGTACTACACATCATCTTTACCATATTCTTTCCCAACAGCATGAAGTTGCGTGGCTTGGTCGTGACTTAACAAATGGTGGTGGTTGGCATCATCGTTTCAAAGGAAAGAATGAAAGATATTACCCAGAGAATTATACAAAGGATTTCGCAAGGATTCTTTCAGCAGAAATTAAGAATGGTCGGTTTGATGTTGTAGTAGCTTGTGACTACTATTTTGCCTCTGACCTACAAATAAATATCCCTATCGTATATATCAGTGATGCAACGTTTGATCAATTCAAAGATTATCTTAATATCAAAGAAGGCTACTATCATGGTCTTGCAGAAACAACAGAACAACGCTTGATAGACAATGTTGATGTTCTGTTATATTGTTCAGAATGGGTAAAAAACAATGCAATAGAGCATTATCATGCTGATGCACGTAAGATAAACGTCGTAGAATTCGGAGCTAACATCCCTGCACCCTTAAAGTATAAGATAGAATCACCAACAGACGTTTGCCATCTGGTATTTATTGGGAGAAATTGGGAAAAGAAAGGAGGAGACAAAGCTCTTGCGGCTTACAGACACATGAAGGAAAAAGGATTTCCTTGTACGCTGACAATTATAGGTTCTACCCCACCTACAAAAATAGAGGAGGACGAAGGGCTCACCATCATTCCTTTTTTGGACAAATCAAAGGAAGAAGATCTGAAAAGACTTGATGAAATACTCTATAATGCGCATTTTCTCATTTTGCCAACCACTTTTGATGCTTATGGAATTGTTTTCTGTGAAGCATCAGCTTATGGAGTACCAAGCATAGCTGCAAATGTGGGTGGTGTGAGTCAACCTGTGAGGGAAGGGAAGAATGGTTATTTACTTCCACCTTCTGCTTCTGGTAAGGATTATGCAGAGAAAATCATCTCGATTTTCAGTAATCAAAAACAATATACCGCACTGCGTAAATCAAGCAGAAAAGAATATGAAAAAAGACTGAATTGGGATGTATGGAAAAGAAAAGTTGATATCATCTTTAGAAAAGCTATAAAACAAAAAAAGAGAGAAATAGACTCCTCTACAGATTTTTATCTCCCTGTGTATGCCATCAATATGAAAAGTCGCCCTGACAGACGTAAGCACTTGGAGAAACAGTTCAGAGGGAAAAAAGAATTCGCTTTACATATCATTGATGCCGTTGAAGATACAAATGGAAGATTAGGACTATGGAAAAGCATGGTCAAGGCTGTAAAAACTGCTATAAGTAACGGTGATGATATTATGATTATCTGTGAGGATGACCATACTTTTACGCAGGACTATTCCAGAGATTACCTGTTCGCCAATATTATTGAAGCAGAAGAACAACACGTAGAATTATTGTCAGGAGGTATTGGAGGATTTGGACATGCCGTACCTGTATCTGCCAATAGATATTGGGTAGACTGGTTTTGGTGCACACAGTTCATCGTTATTTTCAAACCTCTGTTTAATAAAATCTTGGAGTACGATTTTCAGGATAATGACACTGCAGATGGTGTACTATCTGTCATTGCAAGAAATAAAATGACTGTTTATCCTTTTCTGTCTATACAGACTGATTTTGGCTATTCAGATGTAACAGCCAGTAATGATAGATTTAAGGGACTAATAAGTCAACATTTTAAAGAGACGGATAAAAGATTGGCAATGGTTCACAACATATCACATCATTTTAACGACTGATATACAATATGGAAAAAGAAACAGTGCAAGAGCACACTGAATTAGAACAGAGATCAGAAGAAATACAGGCTATCATCGACCGTATGCCTACTTATTGGACCAAATGGGTTGCGCTTTGTGTGAGCGTACTTATGGGTGTTGTTATTCTGTTAGGTTTTTTAATCAAATATCCAGACACAGTAGATGGAGAGATAACAGTTACAGCCTCCAATGCCCCAATACGATTAGTTTCTAAAGATAATGGTCGTATTATATTGTTACATTCCAGCCATTCGAAAGTAAAAAGAGGAGAGGTTGTCGCCTATATAGATAATGGGGCTAACTATTGGCATTTATTACGTTTGGAGAAAATCATAGATAAAATGTCTGGTACTCCATTAACCTCTGTGGTCATGCCAGATACATTAGTACTTGGCGAGTTAAGTACTGCCTATAACTCCTTAAAGCTTGCCCACTCACAGTATCAGCGATTGTTAGCATCCGACCTTTATGCAACGATGCGCCAAAGTATTCAAGAGCAAATAGCCTCTGACAAGAAAGTTATTACTAATATAGATTCGGAAATAGAAATAAAGAAAGAGGTACTTGATAACTCTAAAACACAGTTGAAGAAAGATAGTATCTTACTTGCTGCTAAAGGAATGAGCGAGATAGAGTACCAGAACCAACATACAAATCACCAAAATCTTCAAGCATCAAACATTGGACTTCAGAGTAACCGCCAGATGAAGATGTCAGAAGTGAATAGGAACCAGACCGAAGTACAACGTATAAAGTTGGAAGAAGCAGAAACAAGGGAAAAACTTTATTCTGAGTTATTAACCAAAAAGAATGAGTTGGCAAATGCTATTCTGCTTTGGAAAGAACGTTATCTTATAACTGCACCAATTGATGGAGAATTGGAATATTCTGGTTTTTGGCGTAATAATAATTTTGTGCAAGCTGGTCAAGAACTGTTCTCTGTTATTCCACATAAGAATAGCGTAATAGGAGAAGTTCAGATACCTTCCTTTGGTGCAGGAAAAGTAAAAGTAGGGCAAAACGCAAATGTAAAAATCAACAATTTCCCATACGATGAGTATGGATTGTTAAGAGGAAAGGTTACATCGGTTTCGCGGATTACAAATAAATTAAAAACGCAGAATGGTGATATAGACGCCTATTCTGTTATTATTTCTTTTCCAGAAGGATTAATAACTAACTTCGGACAGCAATTGCCATTAGATTTTGAATCGAAAGGAGTTGTGGAAATTATTACTAAGCCTAAGAGGCTTATAGAAAGATTGTTTGATAATTTATATGCAAAAGGAGAGAAATAAAATATGTTGTTAAATAGATTTCCAGTAGAATACCAAATGGATTCACAAGATTGTGGTCCTGCATGTTTAAAAATTATTGCTAAACATTTTGGAAAGTTCTACTCTTTACAGTCTCTCAGAGATAAATGCGGTATTACCAAAGAAGGCGTCTCATTGTTAGACTTAAGTACAGGTGCAGAAAGCATAGGATTACGCACATTAGCAATAAAATGTACTATTGATGATGTGGTAAATAGCGTTCCTTTCCCTGCTATTATTTTTTGGAAAGATAGCCATTTTGTAGTTGTATATCATGCTAACAAGAAATATATTTGGGTTTCTGATCCTGCAAAAGGTCGTATTAAGTATACTCATGAAGAATTTAAAAAAGGTTGGTATCAAAAAGGAGCTAAGCAAGGTGTATTGTTGGCTATAGAACCCACCGCAGAATTTAAAGACAGTAAAGCAGAAAGAGAGCAAAGAAAGAATACTTTTTCGAGTATTCTAAAATATTTTACTCCTTATCAGCGTAACTTTACACTGATTTTTGTAATCATGCTCCTTGTAACAGCTTTACAAGGAATGTTGCCATTTATTTCTAAAGCAGTTATCGATGTAGGAATAAAGACCTCTGATGTAAATTTCATCAATATGGTCTTAATTGGAAACATATCTATCCTGCTTAGTGTAATGATATTCAATGTAATACGTGACTGGATATTGATGCATATTACAGCAAGAGTCAATATTGCACTTATTTCAGATTATCTTATAAAACTGATGAAGCTTCCTGTTACTTTCTTTGAGAACAAACTCCTAGGTGACATTCTTCAAAGAGCACAGGATCATGAGCGAATACGCAGCTTTATCATGAATAATTCATTATCTTTGATATTTTCAATATTGACATTTGTTGTATTCTCTATCATCTTACTGATATACAATGCTATCATTTTCTATATCTTTATATCTGGCTCAATTTTGTATGCTGGTTGGGTATTGTTATTTCTCAATATTCGCAAAAAAATGGACTGGGAATATTTTGAGTTACTTTCTAAAAATCAGAGTTACTGGGTTGAGACGGTATCTTCCATCCAAGATATAAAAATTTATAATTATGAGAAACATAGACGTTGGAAATGGGAAGAGATACAAGCACGTTTGTATCATGTAAACAAGCGTGTGTTAGCCATTACAAATGCCCAGAATCTTGGAGCACAATTCATTGAGAGTATTAAAAATATGGGTATTGTATTCTTCTGTGCCACAGCAGTAATTAAAGGAGAGATTACGTTTGGTGTGATGATTTCGACCCAATTCATAATAGGTATGCTCAATGGCCCCTTAGTTCAGTTCATCAATTTTATTGTATCTGCACAATATGCCAAAATAAGTTTCCTCCGAATTAATGAAATCAAACAATTAGAAGATGAAGAAGAATTATTGTCAGTTGGTAGTACTACAATTCTACCAGAGAACAAATCACTTATATTAGACAATGTAAATTTCCAATATACTGCCAACTCACCATTAGTATTACATAATATTTATTTGCACATTCCAGAAAATAAGGTGACCGCTATTGTGGGAGGTAGTGGCTGCGGTAAATCAACCTTATTGAAACTCTTAGTTCGTTTATATAAACCTAGCTATGGGGATATAAAAATGGATAAAATGAATGTAAATGCTATTAATCTACGACAATGGCGTAGTATGTGTGGTGTAGTAATGCAGGATGGAAAAATTTTCAGTGATACAATATTAAACAATATTGTCTTAGATGACGAACATATTGATTATGAACAACTACGAAAAGTTTGTAGAATAGCACAAATAGAAGATGAAATAAATGCAATGCCAAAGGGGTTTGAAACCAATATCGGTGAAAATGGTCGAGGGCTAAGTGGAGGACAAAAGCAAAGACTTTTGATAGCTCGTGCTCTTTATCGTAATCCACAATACCTTTTTCTTGATGAAGCCACAAATGCATTAGATACTATCAATGAAAAGAAGATAGTTGAAGCTTTAAATAATGCATTCCTTCAGCGTACTGTTATTGTTGTTGCACATAGATTAAGCACGATTAGAAATGCTGACCAAATTGTAGTTTTAGACAAAGGATATATTGTTGAAGTTGGTAATCATGACTCATTAATGGAAAGAAAAGGTCATTATTTTCAAATGATTGCATCCCAAATGCCTTCATTGGAAACATAAACTTATTCCACACATGGGTCCCTAAGAGTTAAGTTCCTAAAGTGGACTGATAAATACTTGGACTCTGACATAAAACACATACAGCGAGTTATCAATACTCTTAAACTGTGAATAGTTTGAGAAATACATTAGTAGAGTATTTACAAAACATCAAAGCTTTTGAGCCTCATTGATGAAGTCTTTTATTTGGTAAGTTCGAATGGCCGACTTACCAAATATCTATTATACCAACTAATACAAGAGATTTCGCACCTTTATCCCAAATCAATCATTAGAGCCTAAACATATTTTGTTTTATTATCGAGCAGATTGTTTGGCTTTGCAACGCAGGCGTAGCGGGCTACGTCAAGTTATAAAGACAGACAAGATGCCGACAAGAAATAAAAGACATTAGGAAACAACACAAAAGCAAAAAGTTTTAAAACATTGTGGTCTAATGACTGATTTGATATTAATGTCACTCCTATCATTCTTTACAAATAGGTAATCGACTGTCATTATGATAGTTACAACTAAATGTTAAAATGACAGTAACTTGAAAATAAAAAATATTGTATTGATGTGTAATAAATGACCTCTATGTTTAGTAGGGTTTAGTCCATTAGTGTATGAATGTGTTTTAACATTTTCTCTTGTAATTTAGAAAATAAAAGATATTAGGAAACAACACAAAAACAAGAAGTTGTAAAATATTATGATCTAATGACCGAGATTTGGGTTTATTCCCTCTTTAGGGAGGGAGGTAAAGTCATTAATATTTATTTGTTGCAACTTACTCTTTAGTACAGACACAAAAAAGAGTATCTATACCAAAGAGTAAGTTTATAATTCAGAAATAATAGTTATAATTACTATGAAAATTTAAAAGCCAATATTTAAAACTCACAACTCCACCTGATTCAACTGCTTATCCACCAACAAGCCCTTGGCTGTTGTGTTCTTAACGGTAAATGGTTTGAGGGCCTTCATACGGATGACGAGGAGATCGGCATCGCCATTGAACGTATGGTGGTCGCCTACGTTCACAAAGGTTGGGTAGAGCACCTGCGAACCATCGCTGTGACGGCGGTCGTAGGTGAGGTTGCGCATCACCATTGATGGGTCGGTTTCTACCTTAACGAACTGCAATTCCTTCGGACTATATGGGAAGATAAGGTTGAAGGCATTGACTGACTGCAGGTCCTTACCCTTCACCTTGATGATGACATCGTCGCCTGCAGCGTATGACTTACGGTTGTATTCGTAGTAAACCTTACCACCAACAGGGGCTAAGTCATCGTCGTTCCAACCATCCTCAAGGTGCATGGCAACATTCGAAATGTCGTAGGCATCAATCAAGCCGTTGCCGTTGAGGTCGCCACCAGAGATATAACCATCAAAGTCGGCATCGCCCTTCTTAAGACCAGTATAGTTCATATAAGAGGTGAAATCGTTCTCGTCAACCTTACCATCGAGGTTGATATCGCCCGGAAGAATTGTCTTTGTACCAGGCACCTTGAAGACATAGAACTCACGACCAGAGCCGAAGTTGCCGACAGCCTCCTTCACGCTCACCTTCACATAACGTGCTACAGGATGGGTAGGGAGCGTCACCTCCTTCGTTCTACCGTCTCGTGCCCACTGCTGCGGACCGATTTCTGTCCATGTCTTACCGTCCTTGCTGACAGCAATATCACACTTGGTTATCGTACCGTTACCGCCATTTGCACGTGGAACATACTGCAGTTTGTCGAGCGTGTTAGTGCTATGTAGGTCGACAGTAAAGTCGAATGGCACCGCCTTCGTATAATAATAGGTGTGCCAGATGTCGCCTGTTGTATTGAAGTCGACCAATCGGCTGATTTCAAAACCTTCCATATCACGGGCTGTAGAGGTAGCGGTAAGACCCTTGATAGCGTACTCCAACGGGTTGACAGCCGTCTTCACGTGTAGTGGTGTCCATTCGCTCGCACCCTCACTATTGACCGCCCGCACCTTAAAGTCGTAGTCGGTAGCTGGCTGAAGGTCGTCGAAGAGAAGCGAGTTGTGGCGGATGGTGGTGTAAGTCTGGCCATTGAAGGCTATCTCATAGTAGTCGGCATTCTGCACAGGAGCCCACTTCGGTGTGACACTATACGACTGGACATCAGCTTCAAGCAGGTTGGGAGAAGTCAAGACACCCTTCTTTCGTAAGGTCTCGTTTGACTTTCTCAACTGCTCAAAGCCGTCCACACGGAGCGTCACGGCCTCCTTCGTGATGTCGCATGACGCCAAGCGCACGATGATTTGGGAATTTTTAGTTACCAGTAGGCGTTCCATCTCGCTGCCAGCCGTTGCGAAACGATTGATGTTAGAAGCCTGAACATACTGCCACGTGTTGTCGCCCTGCTCTGCCTCCGTTAGTCGAATCTTCTTTCCACCGACAATGGCAGTGACCTTCTTAGGCTTAGCGTTGGTGTTCAGATAGAAGGTTGTCGACTGATTTTTGACCATTCCATCGAATGTTCCCACAGTTTTGTCGATGCTAACCGTCAGCACCTTCTTGTCGTTAAGGTCGGAGGTAATGAGCGTGGTAGCCCCCTCTCCGTTAAGATACTTCTGTGTCGTACCGTCGTCATCATAGAGGGTAAAACTTGTCTTACCGTCTGGATAGAGTTCAAAGATGCGTCGACTCTTATCGACCTCAGAAGGGTTATTATTCGGATTGACCATCGGAATGATAGCACCCGACCTGACTAAGACAGGCAGTTTCCATATCGGTGCGAAGTAGTCGTTCAGTATGCAACCTCCTTCGTAGGTAGCTCCTGTGAAGTAGTCGTACCATGTTCCCTTCGGTAGATAGATGCCATTGCGCACGTCGTTGCCCTCCTTATCGGCCGAAGTGTTCTGATAGACGGGTGCAACAAGGAATGATGGACCGTACATATATTGGTAGCGTGTGGCACTGCCGTGGGTGTAGTCGTTGCTATCATCAAGGAACATCGCACGCATGAGGGGCTTCCCTGTCACGGCCTCATGGGCACATGAGTAGGTATAAGGGAGTAGCATCGACTTGAGTTTGAGGTAAGAACGGTTGATACTCGTCGCTGGCTCGCCCAAAGCCTGCGGATACTTAGGGTTACTACCCCACCCGTCCATATTCAACTGCATAGGTGTAAAGGTCTTCCATTGGAAGTCTCGGATGTTTACGGAGAGGTTTTTCCCACCAAAGATACCGTCCATGTCACTCGTGATATTGCCCATTCCGGAGAGGCCTGAGCCTATATAGGTTGGGATATGGAAACGAATATACTCCCACTCGCCACCGGTCTGGTCGCCCGACCATACTCCGCCATATCGCTGTGTACCGGCCCATCCGTCCAAGGTGATGATGAAGGGACGCGCATCGCTGCCGTAGTAAGGCATGATATGGGCCACATCGGCGATACCATTCAGACCAAAGGAATAGCCTGCACCAACCCATGCTACATCGGTCTTCAGCACACGCACGCCCGCATCGCGCACCTCCTTAACGATGTCACGCTGCAGGAGAGCTGAGATACTGTCCACTGGGTGGAGGTTTGACTGGGTCCATAGACCTATCTCAACACCATTCTTACGGGCATAGTCGCCTAAGCTCTTAAGATTGGCAATATTACCATCAAGGGTCGTTGTCTGCCCATAGCCTGCCCCGTAACCATCGTTAGGAAGAATCCATCCTAACGGCATGTCGTCTTTCTTATAACGGTCGATAACGGCACGAGCAGAGAACTGATAGTTCTGCTTCTCACCATTGAGGCTCTCCTTGATACCGCCATTGTCTTTCTGACTCTCTACATATCTCTTTCCGTCTTCGAAGCTTATTCCCTTGCCTTCCTCGGTGGTCTCCTTCCAATAGTCACGATTATAGGCATTGAGGTGGCCCTCATAGAAAGCAAACTTAGGCAATAAGACGGGGTTACCGGTCAGTTGATAATAATCGCGAAGCAAAGCGACTGGGGTCGTGTCGACCATCAGGAAGAGGTCGAGATAAGGCATGTCATGACTGATCGTCACCGTGTTCTTGTCCGTACTACCGAAGTCGTAAGCACCGGGAGCAAACGTGTAAGGCATGGCCGCATAGCCCCCTGTCGACCAATAGAACGGTGCTGGCGAGGCCACACCACCATCGGTCCAACTGTTGGTATTGACTATCTCGATGCGTTTACCACGATGAGAGAAGCGTCCGTTCTGTACTCCTCCACCATAGAAGAACTCTCCCACGGCATTACGAAGCGTCACCGTGGTGCGATTCTTCTGAAAGTCAACACCCTTTACCTCCTTAATAACCTCCTTACCATTGCGGAGGTCGGTGACAGTCATGAGTCCTGTGCTGCGGTCGAAACGCACACGTAGCTCGGCAGTAGACACGTCCACATCGGCATCCGACGCATTGATACTCAGCTGTCCTGCGTCCTTACGTGGGTTGTCGACGAGGATTTGCGCAGGAGGAGTGCTGGATGGGTCGCGCACAATGCCCCCCTTAGGGTCGCGGAAAAGGCGGAAGACGTTCTTACCATAGAAGTCAACCGTCATCACACCACCATCGCTGTAAGTAATCTCTACCGTTGTTGGGTTGATTTGTCGAATACCGCTTACTACCGTTCCATCAGCAAAAGCGGTCTCGCCCACTGCTAATAACAGGGCAGCAAGCAGCATCTTTGCTCTTTTCTTTTTCATCTTATAGATTTTCGTTTTCGTCCTCTAAGCTTAGGTTTAGGCCTGGTCAGCGAACTACTTCTGGTTCTTAGCTTTTGATTGTTATTGTTACGTAGTGGCAAAGGTACACCATATTTTTATAAATTACAATGTTTTAACCAATAATTTTCATACTCATCAGCTTTTTACGTCCTCCTCCCCCTGCTTCCTGCCGATTGTCTTTCCCATTCTTCCCCCGCCTTTCCTCCCGTCCCATCCACGATTTCTTACCGTCAGCGACTGTCTTTCCTACTATCTGGGCCACGCTGTCTTGCTATCTGGGCCACGCTGTCTTGCCTGCTTCATCAGTCTTTCCTGTCAGCTGCTCCGCTCTGTCCTGCTATCTTCGCCACGCTGTCTTGCCGGCTTCGTCAGTCTTTCCTGCAGCATGCGCCACACTGTCCTCGTTTCTCAATCGCCCCAAACGTGTAAACATTTTTCGCCCCCTCTCCTATCCTGCCCACGCCTTTCTACACTCAAGAACATGCCCTTCAACATTCGAGAACATGCCCTTCTTGATGCAAGAAAAGCCCCTTCTTGGTGCAAGAAAAGCCTCTCCTCGATTCGCATTCATAACCCTCTGAAAACGTGCTGGTTATATTCTACCTTCTTACCAACATTCCCATCATAAATAAAGGGCCACCTCGCCGCGTTTTGTAAATGTTTTTCATACGGATAGAGAATTACTCAAATCACCACGAGGCAGATACGCTCACCGACACATAGCGTTTCTTCTTCTCACAGAGGGCAATCCTTTCTCTCACGTTGGAAATTTTTTCCTCTCACAGAACTCACAGATCTAACAGAACCTTTTTGCGCACTGTTTCGAACTCACAGAACGCCTCCGGCATACAGATATCACAGAACGTTATAGCTAAAGGTGGCTGTAAGGTTCTGTGTTATCGGTTGACTTAATGTCTCTGTGGGCCTTTGTGAAATCTGTTCTTCTGTGGTCTTCTGTGAGAAATAGAACGCACCCTCGCTATGAGATGAGACGCATGTGACTCGCTGGGGAGATTTTTCTCTCACAGAGCCCACAGATTTAACAGAGCATTTCCACCAACGTTTCGAGCCCACAAGATAGTGGCCCCTCCCCCAACCCCTCCCCCGCAGGGAGGGGCGTAGTATGTGAGGTTACCCCTACAAGACTGCCATTAAGGGACATAACGAAGCCTACATCCTCTCCATAGGGGTATCTCGGTGATCACGCCCCTTCCCTTCGGGGGAGGGGAAGGGGGAGGATCCAGCTGGAGACGAAGGAGGGGTAACCTCGGTGATTACGCCCCTCCCTTTGGGGGAGGGGAAGGGGAGGGGCCAGCTGGGGCTGGGGGTGAGGCCTCTGTTAGGTGCTAATGATGTGTTAAACATCCTAAATTAAAATAACATTCGTAAAGGATATAAACGCAGAATGAAATGTTTTTTATATCTTTGCGGCCGAGTTTAATAAACATTATACTATTTATAAACATAAATGTTAAGTCGCTTTGTCGACCTGAGTAGCGTACTCTTTATCTAATAAGGTAACTAAAAAGAAGAATTAAGATGATAAAATTAAATGAATTAGACTTGCTGTATGCGTCAAGCACAGCAAGGAAAGACTACGTGTGTCCCGCAGCTATGCTCGTACACATAGAACCTGAGGGCTGTCTTGCAGCTGGAACTACACGCATGGGGGGCAGACATGAGAATGCCTACGACAATGATAATGAGTGGGAAGAAGAGGAGGATGATAACTAATAGTCGCTTTCATCGCTTATTAGAAAATATTAATTAACAGAGAAAAGAAAGTTTTTTACAATGAAAAATATCGTTAGTAAATTATTAGTCACAGGATTGGTGGGCGCATGCTTTGCGTCATGTTCTACCGAGTCTATCGAAGAGGTGGGCGGTAAAAAGGCGGAGGATTACAAGGGGATGACCTGCTTCTCTGACGAAGGACCAGCCACGCGCACCGCAGGAAAATATGTCGCTCAGTCCTCTACCGAGCCTGCTCACGTGGCATTCCTGTGGACACAAGGCGACAAGATATGGGTCAACACGACTGGGGGGACTACCTTTGAGAAGAATGACAAGGATGATATCAGCGAAAAAGTGGCTACGTCTAACTTCTACTTCACGAAGAACCTCACCGCAGAGAGCTATAAGGTGAGATATACGGGTACGGTCTCAGACAAAGCTGACGAGGTTGTCTTTGCTGCAAAACAGAAACAGACCGCCCCCAACGCTGCCGACCTCATCGGTCAATATGGCGACTGTGGTATCGCTACAGCGACGAAGAATGCTAATCAGCAGTATTCTTTCAATCTCGCTCACAAGGCTGGCTACCTCGTTCTGACACCCTACTCTTCGGTCCACAACTTCGCCTCCTCTGTCGGTGTTCGGGCCGTGTACGTCACTGCCAACGAGGGTCTTACCGGTACATACACGATGGCTGCAGACGGAAAGCTCACGAAGAAGACGGAAGAAGGGAAACAGATTGTGTGGTACTATCAGCAGGATGTTGCAGGACATGACAATATCGATGAAGAAGATGGCAAACCTTGCCTCCCTATCCCAGCCACTTCTGATGCGTCAAAGAATGGCATCATCATCGTTCTCCCCCCTGGTGAATACACTAACCTATCAATTGAATATCTTTTAGTCGACCCCTTGAGCGGTGGTAAAGGCTATTATAAGAAGACCTATAAAGGTACGGTAAAGGTGGAGGCAGGCAAGCCTCACTACATCGCAGAGAACATCAAGCTCTATGAATACGACAAGAACCAGTACTACACATGGGATGCTGCGACTGGCGAATACTTCTGGAAGGGGCATGAAGACCGTCAGCCTATACTCCCAAGTGACGTTGACCTGTATCGTGAAGACGGTTTCCCAGATCCTACTGGCACTACGGACGCACGAAGCTATAACCATTCACAAGGTCACACAACCACCGTTGACGGTAATAAAGCACTGAAGAGTGCTGCTGACGCAATGAATGTCAACGAGGCTCTATGGCTGGTAGAGAAAGGTTCACCGATGTGGGATAAGACGAAGCTATACGCTATCACCTACCCTGGTAATGTATGCCATCTCTTCAACACTGGTGTGTGGTTCAAGACACTGAAGAAGATTGCGGCGGACGAAGGGAAGACTTTAGAAGCCTTGAAGACGCTTGCGCCCAACGGAAAAGACTATCGTATCGATCCTGCTGCACCAGAGGTTAATGTAGAAATAGCGTCATTCGGGCGGCCAGCTAAGGCTAACACTAATGCGGACTACATGTTCTTACCTTGCACAGGGTTCTATGGTTTCGAACATACGCAAGGAGCTTCAACCCAATTAGAAACACCCTACAAAATTGCAGCCCCACTCATAGGAGCCACTGCAATGTATTGGACTTCATCAGCTGCAGCACGTTCCTCTGAGGGTGCATACGCTCTTAGCATCTTCTCTTCAGCTGTGATCGACGAGTACACCGTCTCTGTAATAAACACAACCAAGTATAGTGGTCACCCTATCCTCTTCGATAACATGGGTGTAAACGGCCCTGGTAAATTCCGTATAAAATAAGAGTTCATACACTAAACCTCCCTCGCCTTGCCGCATCTAAACTATAAAGAGGCATACCAAAAGAGATGACCCGCCTACGCTGTGGGCGCATCATAGGAGCATCTAAGATGTGGCGAGGCAAGCGAAAAGCGAGGCTCTATCTACCTTTTGGACACGTTATTGGATGGACTAAGGCGTGGCAAGGCAAACGAAAAGCGAGGCTCTGTCTACGCTGTGGCCTCATAATAGGCTCGTCTAAGGGGTGGCAAGGCAAACGAAAAGCAAGGCTCTGTCTACCTTTTGGACACGTTATTGGATGGACTAAGGCGTGGCGAGGCAAGCGAAAAGCGAGGCTCTGTCTACGCTGTGGCCTCATAATAGGCTCGTCTAAGGCGTGGCAAGGCGAGCGAAAAGCGAAGTACAACAATTTTCATGATTTCATAATAGAATAATATCAAACCTTAGTACGTACCTGGAACACTGAGTTTTTAGTTAGGCATCACCTGCAATACAGGTGGTGCCTACCCTTTCTTCCTCCCCCTCCGAGCACGAATAAGAAACTCCCCTATCCTCTTAACATCAATCCATCACACCAAATCTGTAAACTATTTTCGCCCCTCTCCTATCCTGTCCACACCCTCCTACACTCAAGAACATGCCCCTCAACATCCGAGAACATGCCCTTCTTGATGCAAGAAAAGCTTCTTCTTGATGCAAGAAAAGCATCTCCTCGTTTCGTGTTCATAAACCTCTGAAAACGTGCTGGTTACATTCTACCTTCTTACCAACATTCCCATCGTAAATAAAGAGCCACCTCGCCGCGTTTTGTAAATGTTTTTCATACGGATAGAGAATTACTCAAATCACCACGAGGCAGATATGCTCACCGACACATAGCGTTTCTTCTTCTCACAGAGGTCAATCCTTTCTCTCACGTTGGAAATTTTTTCCTCTCACAGAACTCACAGATCTAACAGAACCTTTTTGCGCACCGTTTCGAACCCACAGAACGCCTCCGGCATACAGATATCACAGAACGTTATAGCTAAAGGTGGCTGTAAGGTTCTGTGTTATCGGTTGACTTAATGTCTCTGTGGAATGCTGTGAGTTCTGTTATTCTGTGTTCTTCTGTGAGAAATAGAACGCACCCACTGTAAGAGAAAGGACGCTTGAGAATCGCTGGGGAGGTTTTTCTCTCACAGAGCGCACAGAGTTCACAGAGGTTTTTGGCGCACTGTTTCGAGCCCACAAGATAGTGGCCCCTCCCCCATCCCCTCCCCCGCAGGGAGGGGCGTAGTATGTGAGGTTACCCCTACAAGACTAACATTAAGGGACATAATGAAGCCTACATCCTTCTTATAGGGGTATCTCGGTAATCACTCCCCTTCCCTTCGGGGGAGGGGTCGGGGGAGGGGCTAACTGGTAGTTAGTATGTGAGGTTACCCCTACAATACTAACATTAAGGGACATAACGAAGCCTACATCCTTCTTATAGGGGTATCTCGGTGATTACGCCCCTCCCTTTTGGGGAGGGGAAGGGGAGGGGCCAGTCTGTGTGGTGGTTGTTGGCCAGTCTGTTGTTGGGGGTGGTCAGCTGGGGAGAGAGCATAAGCCAGCATTACAGTTAGACACAAACAGTAAGGGAATTAAGGCTGAAAACAACAATTAAATATTTTTTTGTATTGTTATTAGTCGTTATTATAAAACTTTTTACTTACCTTTGCTGCGTGTAAATGCTGGGAGAATTAAACTTTACATCAGCATCGAAGGAATAATCCTAAATCCTAACCAGTGAAAATGAATAACTCTAAATACATTACACATTAATATAATATAGGTAGCACAACAGTAACAATCGTTGCGTTTGTGATGCCATGGCATACCACTATGTAAGGCATTACAATGCAGGTTCCCACCTTTGTTTCGTTGTGTTAAGACAATCGTATCATTTACTGACAACTTGGGAACAGTAGGTTAAATATCACATAAAAGCGATGATTAACAGTTGTAAGAAACAATTGATCAATAAAGATCAGCTTAAAAGTAAGCTACTAAAGACGACGCAAGCACTTACATGGACGGCCTTAACCATCTTTGGCTTTATAGGTCTAAGCGCATGTAGCTCTAAGATAGCGACCGTATCAGACACGAAGTATATACCCGAATTTCAACAAACATATTTCAGTAAGGGCGTCGACGAGATATCACCTGACAAGCTATCGTTATATGTAGACTATTCAAAATGTATCTCATTAGGGCAGAACTCTCCCTTCTTTCAGGCATTAGTTCCATCATGGACCGATGCTACAAGGAAGTATTACTCTATCAAAGGAAATCGTATTGAGCAACATCAACCAGACTCAACCTTCGTGCTCCTACGTAACATCGAGGAGACAAATTATGCCGACCTCAAGACGGCAGCAGAGCGTATGGCCAATGAGAACAACGAGTCAGTGCTCCTTACCGATGGTGAATATTTCCAACCATCCATTGCTAAAGGGAATATCAACAACCCTTATATGGCTGGTGCCTTAAAGTCATGGCTGAAGAAGGGACATGACATCTATATCCTTTCAGAGCCTTACACAGAGCCATATAATGGTCAGACTTTCAACAAGAAACGTTTCTACATCCTCTTCACAGACTGTAGGCTGAAAGGGAATATCTATGAGCGTATCATGCAGACTATCAACCTCAAGCAGTTCCCACAGGTTGAGTTGTTCCACCTCTCGGCCGACCATCCACAGTTGCTATCGAAGAATGCGCAGACAACCGAGCCTAATCAGCAACTGAATGCCAAGGTATCATCGAATGAAAATGGCTATGAGGTGCAAGACTGGGAGATTGATTGGGAAAACGGCATAGAGCCTTTGATTGTTAATGCAGTCAATCCTAATACAGGTCAGCCACTCCCTGATGGAGAGGCTTTCATCTCTGGTTGGAAATTAGACAGAGAGAGTTTCGGTGGTTATCGCATAACAGGAGTATCGGCTAAGGTGTATAATATCAATCAGGAGTACTCTGATTTCTACTATGCCAAGGATGCTAAGCAGAAGCCAGAAGCCAAGATTGACCCCGTCGAGTGCGAGTATTTCGTAAAAGTAGACCCCAAAGAGTTCAACGAACATGGTAAGATTGATTTACATTTCGATACACAGAACTACAATCCAGACCCAGTGCTGAATGGCTCACCATTCAACTATTTCAAGATAGACATCTGTGTATCAAAGGTAGAACCATTGTTTGAAAAGTACAAACATATCTTCACCTTTGACAGTATAGACATTCCTGGCAATAAGAATGTGTCCGTAGCAGCGAGCGTGGAACAATGCCTTACCGACCCAGACATTAAAGCAATGATTAGCAGCTGTCCTATCTATACCATCTATGTAAAGACTAATGAGCGTTAAACCTAAAATTATTTTAATATGACACCTATAACTAACATCTCACAACTTAACCAGTTGATGAACAGCACAATGGTCTATGCTGTTGTCGTTGGCTTCGTAGCCCTCCTTTTAGCCCTGCTCCTTTCAAACATGTTCCCATGGGAAGGTGGCAACGACCGTTCGTATATCAAACGACGTATTGCATTCATTGTAATAGCAATCATAGCCGTTTTGGGCTTTTGGCTATACAATGATTTAGTAGTGATGACACATATCCATAACATGGGATTTCAGAATATGTTCAAGGCATGTAACCTTAAATGTATGGGCATCAACCTTGGTGTCTACCTCGTTGCAGGTGTTGCACTAATGTTCACCTTCCGCCATTCTAAGTTTGGATCTATACTCGGTAAAGAAAAAAATAATATCATCATGGCAAGACAATTCTTCGTACTTGGTATCGGTGGAACAGGTATGCGCTGCATAGAGTCGCTTATCCACCTGTGTGCCATGGGTATGTTTGATGATACAGACATTCACCTACTGGCACTTGACACAGACAAAAACAACGGTAACTTCTCACGCTTAAAGGAAGTAAAGGATGCCTATTGCAACACTAAGGGGCAAGACAGGGCAAACAGAGTAGCGCTGAAGAACTCGTTCTTCTCTGCTAATATAAACTATTACGAGTTTAGCCCTAACTACGAACAGAAGAGTACTTTTAAGGCTGTCTTTAACTATGGTGACACACAGTATAACCATAGAGAGGAGACAGACTTAGCCGACCTCGTGTTATCAGAGAATGTGGAAGACTTCAACCTCCGCCATGGCTATCGTGCACAAACCCATTTAGGATCAATGATGATGTATCATTCTATCCTCGAAGCGGCTAAGTCACCAGCAAATAATGAGTTGAAACTATTCCTTAGCGAACTCATCAGAGCCTCTCAGAACGGCCAACCAAGAGTGTTCATCCTCGGTTCGGTATTCGGCGGGACAGGTGCTTCGTCTATCCCTATCATCCCACAAGCAATCTCTAAAGCTGCTGAGATAATGAGCAATGGAGCTGCCAACGTACTCAGAAGTGCCTACTTTGGCTCTACTCTTCTTACTGCCTATTTCAGCTTTAGAGCGCCAAGTGGTGGCGAGCTAAACAATCAGAAGATTATTGCAACAAGTGATAAGTTTGCGCTTAACTCACAAGTAGCAATGATGTTCTATGATGATGACGCTACGGTAAAAAGCACTTATCAGAAATTCTATATGCTTGGAACGGACAATCTTAGCTGGAACCCAATGCAAAGAAAGGAAGACACAATAACGCAAACAATTACAGGTGGCGAGCAACAAAAGAATGACTCCCACTATATAGAACTGCTTGCTGCCTGTGCTGCGCTCGACTTCTATAACACGGATGAAAGCCAACTTCAAGAAAATAAGAACCTCCATAAGACTGATTATCAGTATCGTGCTGTTTCTGAAAGTGGTAAACTTGACTTTGAAGACTTTGTCGGTAAAGATAGAGCCAAGGAGTTTGCACAGAAGTTTGGAATGTTGATAGCCTTCTCTCTCTTTAGTAATGGCAAGGATGACTTTGTCGAGAGTGTAAGGTCTGGAGGCCAGAAAGAAATCCAAGAGTTCGTCGAAATGGACATCACACAGGCAAAGAGTTTGAGAGAATACTTCAACCTCTTCTTCGTGAAACAAGTGGGAGACAATCTTCAAGAGGGTTGGCTCCGACAGATCCATCGCTCTGCTGGTGGACAGGATACCTTCTTATTCAATGCCAACCTATTCTCTCCTATGACGTTCAAAGAGCTGATGAAGATGGATTGGAATAAATGTATCTATAGAAACGAAGGCATTGGTAAAGACAATACTTATAGTAAGAGTGGAGTGTTGGGATTTGGTTCTTTATTCGACCCATTCAAGAAACAGTTCATACAAATGCGTGACACTACAAAGGAGTGGCAGAACCTTACCAACAAAGGAGAGCAGCTGTATAAGTTAATATTCGACACATTAGCAAAGTTGTATAAGTTTAATTAATAGGGAAGTTATGTCAAAAGCATTATTGATAAAGAGTTATACCAACCTGACAACAGGAACTCAAGGTCAGTGGAACGAGCTTAACATGGCTTCGTCCTACATCCAAGGTATTGAAACAGGAAAGATATTAGAAGGGTTGACAGCGGAGAAACTTGCTGCACTCATCTCTGGTGTTCCTACACCATGGGCACGTGCAAAACTCTTCAAGTTTGCCTTGCAGACAATTGCAAGCCCCGACCCAAATATTAAAGCGTCTGGTTTACAGCAGTTCTATGACATGCTCTATGGTGAATGGAAGGGTCTGTTAGCAACCATCGCACTGTTCCCTGATCGTATTCGGTTCTCTAATCCTATCAAGATGGACGTTAAGGGAGATGAATATGATATCGCTGCCGCATTCGGTCGTATGCTTTTTGAAGATAAGGACGTGTGGGGCAATCAAGATAAACTTGCTAAGAACCCTGACGAACAACCGTTTATTCACCTCATCTACTACCGTGACCACTTGGTCGGTGGCACCTCCCCAATGACAGGTGTCTTCACTGGTGTCAACTATGCCAACCTCGGTGATGATGCCAGTGACATAGAGTGGTATCGTGATGGAAAGTTTGAAGACCCAACGAGATACCTCTCCCCAGACCAGTTACAAAAGGTCTACTTGTTCATAAAGAATATGAATAGCAACCTTGAGGAGTTCGAGAAGAAGATTAATTCTCAAAGAGGTGGTAAACAACCTATATCCATCGACGGCTTTAAACAGATGAGTCGTAAATGGGAACAGGAGTTGTTATATTGTGGTGGAGGTAACCTTCGCGATAAAGGACCTATCGCTAAGTATGGCAATCTGGAGTGTCCTTTCTCACTTCTCCTTAAGAGTGATGTGCCAGTCTACCTTAAACCAGACTACACCTTCACCTATACTAATAATGGAGACTACAAGCTCATTGGCGATATTCAGGACCTTCTTAGCGATGACAAGTTCGTCATTGGCTGGGCTGAGGATGCTGACACACGTCCGAAACTGTCTGATGCTCCGGTGTTCTACCTAAGGGTCAAGGAACTAAAAGACGGCAGTATGAGCTATTTCACACTCCCTCTTTCAGAAAGAGGTATAGATATCTTCAAGAATAATCTACGTGGTCTGTTAGGGTACAACGAGAGCGGTAACACCTCACTTACAGGTGTTATCACAGACGCAGGACAGTTAGCAGTAACGCTGATTGTAGAGATTGACGGTCAGAAAGTGACGTTGAATACCCGTGAGTATGAGATTGATTGGATTACAGATCTGGGTAAGGTGATTATGTGGCCAGACTTTGTTTCAGAGAGATGGGACAAGTATTACCTCTATTCAGAGTTTACCGCCGATGCTCAAGAGCAGTTCCAGCCTATCTTCAAGTGGCAGGGTGAGTTTGTAAGGACCATTGACAAAAAGTTTTGGACAGCCGATTACGAACCTTCAGCAGATGAAGATATACAGATAAAGGTCAAGAAGCTGATTACTTATCCAGCCGGACAAGGTGAAGAACTACCTAAGTATAACATCATCTGTGCTGACAAACCTTTAGCCGGACTATCTGCTTTTGTCAAAGACACAGGCCGTGATGTTCACGCAGGTTACCTCATCTTCCGTCAAGACGTGATAGTCGACAAGAGTACAATAGACCTAAACGGTACTGCCGTGGTAGGTATTGACTTTGGAAGTAACAACACCTGTGTATATTATAATGCAGGCGACAGAGGGGCTAACCCTGTTGAGTTTAAGAATTATAGAACAGTGCTTGTAGGCAAAGAGAACAGCGATACCCGCTCTATTGCAGAGAATAATGAGCTACTGTTTTTTACCAACTATGTATCCGAGAACGGACAGGTTAAGTCTTGGCTCCACGAACATGACACAAGGTATAACTGCTATAATGAATCAGAGGAAATCGCTGGTGGTGTCCCTGTAAACAGACCGAATATCTTTGTGAAGGAGATGAACCAGTATGAAATCAAGACTCAAGCTGGTACGTTACACTATAATATGAAGTGGCTGGACAATGACAAGGGCTTACAAAAGAAGCGTGCTTTCCTGAAGTCTATATGGCTGCAAACCTGCGCATACCTTTATAAAGAGGAGCGAATACGGCCAGAAGAGCTGCGATGGAGTTACCCTGGTTCGATGATGGAGGCCGACAGTGCCGAGCTTGAGAAAATCTTTGAAGAGCTATGCCGAATGACCCCTATTACAGGAGGACGTCAACCACAATTAGGTAGAGAACTAACTACTGAGGCCGAGGCTGTCTGTAGCTTTGCCCTTTCACGTGACTTCGGACTGAACAAGGACAACATGTTCCTCGGTATTGATGTCGGTGGAAGTACGAGTGATATCCTACTCCTTGCCAAAGACCAGAATAATGGCAACAAGTCGTCACTCTATCGGGAGAGTTCTGTCCGCATAGCTGCTGGAGTCTTCTTCAATGCAGTCATCAAGTCAGAGTCATTCCGTCAGGCGTTAGTTAGTTTCCATGAAGGAAGGAAGACAAAGGTCTTTGTTGCTAACATCAAGGAAGTTCTGACACAGCCATCAAAGGCACCTTACTATCTGAACAGTATCTTCGACCAATTAAAGAGCGAAAGCGACTACGAGGAGTTCTACTCTTCTATCAACAATAATGCGAGGTTTGTATTCACAATCCCAGCCTACGTGACTGGTCTGCTGCTCTTCTATTCTGGCATGCTGATAGGTAAGACTATCAAAACAGAGAAGATGGACCATATCAGAAGGGTTGATGTTCTCTCCTTTGGTAAGGGTGGTAGACTCTTCCATTGGCTCAGAAGTTCGGCAACACAAAGGGTGACAAACGAGTATTATGAGAACTGTCTCAATGCTGGTGTAAACCTTGTTACAGAAAAGAACTTGGAGGTGAAATACCGAGATGAGATTGAGATAAACAACAAGGCCGAGGTGGCAATGGGACTTGTTGACGCTAAGGAGCTCATAAAGAAGCAACAAGAGGTTGATTCAGACATCTGTGGTGAGACTGGCGTCAAGTACATCATGGATGATGGTACGCCTAAAGAGCTCCAGACAGAAGATGAGCTTACGGGTGAGTACTTTGCAAATGAGATGAATAAATTCGACTTCTCAGGAGTAACAAACTTTGAGAAATTTATGGAGATATTCATCGACTTTGTCAGTCAAAAGACTCGTCTCTATCCACAAGCAGACAATTTGCGAGAGGAACTCGCAGACCTCCCGAACAGAATCACAAGCTATATCTGCAATAATGATGATGAGTACCGCAAGGCACGTAGGACTCAAGGCGACGATTTCACCTATCATCAGCCAATCATCATAGCAGAAGGTGCTTGCTTCTTAGACACATTAATAAAGAAAGCATTCAATCAATAAACATTAATGAAGGTTCTTACTTTATACATAGATAAATGGTACATCATCGGTGCAGTTTGCATCGATGGTGTGCCACGTCCCATAACTCCTCCTAACGGGGAGGACCGTTTCTGGCTTTACTTCTATGAAGATAGAGTCAACGACACTATTGTCTATGGTAAAGATAATAAGCAACATTACCATAATAATGAACTTCAATATTATGGTAATGTCTTTGATCTAATTCCTGATACGACCGCCTCGTTCATACGATACAGTCGAAAGCAGGAGATGTACAAGATATTTAAGGCCTCAGGTATTCTTGACGAGTTAAGAGACGCTGTCGATGACAATGGAGGAGAGGTAGAGACTTATATCTCTTTCTCTAAGGACATCTCTGATGCTGCCCGTCTTGTCTTCCTAAAAGACGTACTGGAAGGAAACATGTTCACCGTAAAAGAGTCGGTTGCCCGTATCGGACAACTTGCCTTAGAACTTGCTTTCAAGAAGGGACAATATGCGGAAGATGGGTTCTATGTACTGCTCAATGCCTGCAACGAAAATCTCACCTATTCTGTGTATGAGCGCACAGAAGGAATCCTGTTAAGGAAGGCTGAGGATAGTCTTATTGGTATGGGAACCGACCTCAGAGGCAGGGCTTTGTTGGAGAGTGTTATCAAGAGTATCAATCAACGCCAACATTTCCTCGACACAGAAGAAGACCTTGAACGTGAATATCTCTGTCTCAATCAGTATGTCGACCAGTGGATAGACAAGTTAGAGAATGCAGGTCCATACCGTCCTGTCCACATTAACAACATTAAATTCTCTCAACTCCCTAACACATACGACGCTGTTGTCTTAAAAGATGATATCGACAAGCATACACGTAGCATTGTCGATGATATCATCAGAGAGATAACTAATTTCATCAACAAAATCAACATACCTGCAGGAAAGCTCAAAGGAGTTGTTTTCTTAGGAAACACTTTTACAAACGAACAGTTTATCAGAGCTATCAAAGAGCGTTACGCCCTACCTGACAAGAACTATATTTTCTTTAAGGACTCCGAACTCCCACATATTGTTGCAGTCTATTCTGCAATAGATTGCGACCAGTTTTCAGAGGCAACTCGTGTAGCCATCGCCAATGGTGAGACTGAATTAGAACGCCGAAGACTTGCACAAGAGGAAGAGGCAAGAAGAGTTGAGGCCGAACGACAGAGGGCTGAACAGGAAGAAAAGGATAGAGCTGCGCACGAGTCAGAGAATAAGTATAAAGAGGCGATGGCCAATATCTATGATTATGAGAAGAAGCAAGACTATGCCCAGATGTTAGATTGGGCCGACATCGCACTTCAACATAATCCTGACGACCAAGAGGCAAAGCAGAAGAAGGCTGAGGCTACACGACTCATGTCGGAGAAGAAGGTGAAAGAGGAGCAATATAAAAGTATCATTCAGCGAGCACAAAAGAGCTTTGAGGCTATGCAATGGCAAGAAGCACTATCGCAAAGTGATGCCGCACTGAACCTGATGCCGAACTCTAAAGAGGCTGAACGTATCCACCAAGCAGCAAGAGAAAAGATTGACTCGCTAACCTTGATTGATAAATATCTTACTCGTGCTGATATGTTCCTGGCGCAACAATACTACAAAGAGGCACTCGATGAACTCAAGAAGGTACAGGCTATTGACAACGAGAACAAGGACGCACAGGAGCGAATACAGAAGATAGAACAAGAGCAGGAGGCGCATGAGCAACGTGTTACAGACCTCATTAAGCAATACCAGATGGCTGAGGAGGCCAAGGACTTCGACACTGCTATATCCTTGTGTAACGAGCTGATTGACACAGACACCGTCTACCAACGTAAGTGGACAGAAAGGGTTGAACGACTGAAAGCGGCAAAGCTCGACTTTGATAAAGAGGAGGAGAGATGGCAAAAGCTTAAACGTCAGATTGACTCGGCCCTCTTCGACGAGGATTGGGATAAAGTAGTTACCTATGGTCATGAGGCACTCAGGATGCGTGAGGACGAGAACCTCCGTAAGAATGTTGCCCGTGCTGAAGAGAAACTCGCTACCTTACAGGCTGAGAAACGATACAAAGATGCTGTCCATGAGGTCAAGGATTTCATCGTTGACAAGAATTGGGACGAGGCAAAAGACCTATTGACAGAATTGCAAAGGGAATATCCTGAGCATCGTAACGACCTGAAACTGCTATTCAAACAGATATTCGATGCCGAGACTGCCTTTCAGAGTCAAACCTTAAGCGAAAGCAGGACACAGCCTGTTCGGACTGTTAGCAACCGCAATTCTCAGCATCAAGAAGATGATTTCTTTGGGACAAGCGGTAAGACAACGACCACATCAAGTGGCTATTCTAACACCGTCTCCAATGCTGAACAGGCGTATGCTGAATTCTCCTCTACGGTAACAAAGGAGGAAACACAGGGTGATGACTTCTTTGAAACAGGTGGTAAGGCATCGACGACAACAAGCGGCAGCACCCACTTCACCGCCATTCCCGACCCTCAGCGTACGACAGCTACTGGTTCATCAACAAAGAAATCGACCGATGAGGATGATTTCTTTGACATGAAAAAACCTCCTGTCAAGGGCAAGACAAACAGAGGGAAGACAGCAAGAGACACCGACAAAGATTTTGATTTTTAGCATTCACATACAATAAACATTTAATCAATTAGTAATTATGGCAGAAGTAACATTAAAGAAAAAGATTACTCTTCGCAAAAAGCAGGAGGAGTGCGCATTCACATTCTCAGGTAAGCTTAAAGTTAAGTTGTTATGGAACTCACCAACAGACTTAGACCTTTGCATCTTCTTTAAGAAGAAGGATGGCGAAGTAGGTGGCGTCTTCTCTAATGAGTATCGTGGTAGAAAGAGCGACCTCGGCGCATTGGATAAGTTCCCATTCATGCTTCACTTAGGCGATAACAAGGAACCTTCAGAGGGCGGTGAGGAGACTGAACAGATCAACGTTGCCAATCTTGACGAAATCGATACCGCTTACGTTTGCATCATCAACTACAATGCAGCAATCGAGCAGCTCGATATTACTTACGCTGACGAGGGCGGTCGTGTTGAACTTCAGAGCGACTCTGGTGATTACCTCGAGGTATTGGCCGACGCAAAGGAGACTGGTCACGTTTATTGCGTATGCTCTATCAAAAACAACGGTGGCAGCTATGCGCTCAAGAATGAGAGCCGCGTAATGGATCTTGGTACTGCTTTCGATGAGATACCAGGCTTCGCAATTATATGCAACGAATAATATGGTTGAAATTAAAAGGAAGGTTACACTGAGGACAAAGACGTCTCAACCAGAGGAGAAACCCGCAACAGAGGTGACGCCTGAGGTGCAGTTGTCTGCGTCCCAACAGGAACCAACACCTACCCCACCTCCTCCTACAGAGCCTACAACCAATGCTAAGGGCAGTAAGGGGGGTGGAAAATGGAAGGAATGGTTGGCTGCATTTGTTCTTGCATCACTTCTTCTTGGTGGCTATCACCTGTACAACAACAGTCAAGGGAATGACGCTCAGCACACTACTACTGTGGCTAAGACCGACAGTACGGATACCCAGAAAGACTCTACACAGACTGCCCAAGCTGACTCTACAACTAAGGTGAAGCCTGAAGCTGACGGCAACAACGTTGCCACAGAGACTGCTAACGAAACGGCAGCCGAAGGCAGCTCGGTTAGCAAAACCACTATTCCTTCAAGCAATACCTCAGCTAATAACACTACTGCTAACACAACGACAGACCAGCAGACAGCGTCTACGGATAATCTCGGGACGTCAAGTACTACCGAGCCAACGGCAGCTGAACCGGCTAACTCTGTCCAAGAAACAGCAAAGGATGTTATCAGAGGAACATACGGTAATGGTGTGACGCGTAGGCATAAACTGGGTTCTCGCTATGAGGAAGTCCAGAAGCGTGTCAATGAAATGTACCGACAGGGACTAATTCGCTAATACCTTCACTCACTTTATACATGAGGGTGTACTCAAATCAATAGATGAGTACACCTTCATACAAAACGAATTATCATGCTGATATACATAATTCTCGCAGTCATTTTATGGCTTGTACTCCCCATTTTCATCAATGGACGTATCAAAAAGAAACATGACCGAAAGGCATTAATCATGCTGTGTCGTATCTTGGCCATCGCGTTTATTGCCCTTGGCATTTATAGAGAATTATTTATCTAAACGCATCTTGCGTTGGTGATCATATCACCTTAGCTTACAGAGATAAGTAGAATTAATTATAATAACATTTCAGATTTATGGAAAAATTAGATGAATTAAAGAAGAGTCTACTTGCTGATGGCAAAATAGACAAGGAGGAAGTAGAGCAACTACGCAAAGTGCTTTATGCTGACGGAGTAATTGATGCAGAAGAGGTTGCCTTCCTCTTCGAGCTCAACGACGCTGTTTCTGGTGAGAACAATGCTCCTGAATGGAAGGAGTTCTTTGTTGAAGCAATATCTGACAATATCCTTGCAGATGGTGAAATCGACGAGGAAGAAGTGAAGATACTGTCTGAAAAGATCGGTGCTGACGGTCAGGTAGATGAAACAGAGAAAGCTCTGTTGCTGAACTTGAAGGCTAAAGCAAAGAATTTCCCAGCTGCCCTCGATTCTCTTTTGAAATAAACAATAATGTAAATAATATCTTTTTGGATAATTACAATTCGGTAGGAGGTAAGCACTCATCACATGTGCTTACCTCCTGCTGCGTATTACCTCGTATGGCTTTATCTTTGGACTCGAGTGAAGATGGTCATGTGCTCCCCTCTTATTGCGCATTATTTGGTTTGATATTTCCGTTGGTTCCGAGTGAAGATGGTCATGTGCTCCCCTCTTATTGCGCATTATTTCGTATGATATTTCCGTTATTTCCGAGTGAAGATGGTCGTGTGATTGTCTCCTACTGCGGATTATTTGGTTTGATATTTCCGTTGTTTCCGAGTGAGGATAGTCGTTTGAAAGGCTCCCACTGCAGATTATTTCGTTTGATATTTCCGTTGTTTCCGAGTGAGGATGGTTGTGTGATTGTCTCCTACTGCGGTTTACTTAATACGCTACTTTATGCTGTCAGAACAAGCGTTCGGCATCGGCTTAAACCATGCTTATAACCTTCAAGAAATCAGGATGTTATAAACATCCTCCAAGAACATGCCTTTCTTAGTCCAAGAAGAGCATGTTCTGCGTGCAAGAAAGGCATGTTCTGAAATGTTGTTAAGGCCCTTCTGCAATCGAGAAGGATGTGGGGAGAAATCGTGGAGAGATTTTTCTCTGACAAAGCACACAGCGACCTCACCCCCAAACCCTTCTCCGAATGGAGAGGGGAGTAGTATGTAAGGTTACCCCTATTGGCCTGCTTGCACATTTCGTAGAGTATTTTTTCTCACAGAACTCACAGACTTAACAGAGCTTTTCTACCAACGTTTCGATCCCACAGAACGCCTCCGGCATACAGATATCACAGAGGCCTTCCAACTAAGATTAGCTGTAACGTTCTGTGATATCGGTTGACTTAATGTCTCTGTGAAAGTTTGTGCGTTCTGTTCTTCTGTGTTCTTCTGTGAGAAAAAAGAAAACACTTGAGAGTCGTGGGGAAATTTTTCTCTCACAGAGCGCACAGAGTTCACTGAGCCTTTTGGCGCACATTTCGAGCTCACAGAAGGCCTTCGGCATACAGAGTTCACAGAGCGTTACTGCTAAAGAAGGGTGTTCGGTGATGAGTGTTAGGTGTTGATGATTAGCCTTGTTGGTTGTTAGGTGTTGAACGTTGGGTGTTAAAGAATACCTATAGAGGGGACAAGCCAATGGCACATCCCCATCACGACGCAAGCAGCGTAGTAGGGGTAGCCTCGGTGATCACTCCCCTCTCCATTCGGAGAGGGGCTGGGGGTGAGGCTCCAGAACGCCTCCGGCATACAGAGGTCACAGAGCGTTACTGCTAATGTTGGCACGAATAAGGGACAACAAGTAGCCTACATCCTTCTTATAGGGGTATCTCGGTGATAACGCCCCTTCCCTTCGGGGGAGGGGAAGGGGGAGGGGCCATCATCTTTCTGAAACCCTGTGTGTTCTGTTCTTCTGTGTCTTTCTGTGAGAAATAGAACGCACCCACTCTATGAGATAACACACAAACAACTCGCTGGGGAGGTTTTTCTCTCACAGAG
>NZ_JH114139.1:52440-65867 GCF_000224595.1 Prevotella sp. C561
GTAACAGGAGAACGGGGGCTTTAGAGGAGACAGGTAACAAGTGGACAAGGGAACCAGTTGATTGTAGACAGGGGAAATAGAAGACAAGGTAACAGGAGAACGGAGGCTTTAGAGGAGACAGCTAACAAGTGGACAAGGGAACCAGTTGATTGAAGACAGGGGAAATAGAAGACAAAGTAACAGGAGAACAGGAGCTTTAGAGGAGACAGGTAACGAGTGGACAAGAGAAGCAGTTGATTGTAGACAGGGGAAATAGAAGACAAAGTAACAGGAGAACAGAGTTTTTAGAGGAGATAGGTAACGAGTGGACAAGGGAACCAGTTGATTGAAGACAAAGGAAATAAAAGACAAGGTAACAGGAGAACAGGGTGTTTAGAGTAAACGAGTGGACAAGTTAACCAGTTAACCAGTTGATTGCGACGAAAAATCACTGCTAATAGTAGTAATTAGATTGGGCAGTTGACGAGTTACGAGTGGACAAGTTAACCAGTTGCTTGCAGCGATAAACCACAGCTAATAGTAATAAACATAATAATGAATAATGACTGATGAATGGAGAAAAGATTGTGAATTATGGTTGAATTATGGACTACAAAAAAGCCTCCGAAGTAATGAATACTTCGGAGGCTAAAGCTGTATGCGCTACTATGAGCGGATAGAAGTTAACGCTTAATCATAAGTTCCAATCAAGATACTCGTAAGCACCAATCTCACCAATCAAGAAACGTGGGTTCTCGCTTGTGTCAAAGCTCTGGAGGATTGTCAGCTTAACAAACTTACATGTTACTGGAGTATTAAATACAATTGGGAATGGAGTATCATCATCATAGGTTGAGGCTGCAGTGGCAGTACCCATGTTTGTCCATGTCTTACCGTCTAAGCTGGTAGCTACAGCCACCTTCTTCACACCATATCCGTAGCTTGTGTAGTTGCAAAGGATACCAACACCAATCAGTTCCTTTGTGCTATTGAATGCCATTGTAAACTCTGGTTCATAATAGGTATATGAATACACATAGGTGTTGTTATCGCCATCATTCAACTTTGCTGCATTAGAACTGCTGAGTGTAGTTGACATCTGATATTCGTTCAAGGCAATCTGCTTGTCTGCATTGAGCGTACCAGATGCATTGATATTATCGAAGGTGAAGTTAGTTGCTACAACCACCTTAGTACTTGTCTTTGCTGTTTCAGCTCCATCAACACTCTTCATAACAACAGATGTCACACCGTTCTTCAACATTGTCAGATTCTTGAGTGCATCGCCATTGACCAACTTAACAGTGATGGGTTCAGAGGTCAGCTGTCCCTTTGCGATGGTAACAGATGTCTTGTTAAGACGGATTGCGTCAGTGCTCATCACCTCTTCGCTACTGTTAGCCTCAACACCGTCAGATGTAGCAGCCAATGTAACAGTAACATCCTTCTCAGATGGAGAAGACAGTCTTACGTAGAACTGTGCGTTATCACCTGTCAAGGTAACAGCTGTTGCCGACTTCTCACCTGCAAGTGACAGCTTGTTGCCCTCACTGCTACCAGTGTAGAGATATGCCTTAGCAGAGTAGTTTTCTTCTGCAGTAGGGTAGAGCGTGCTACCAACTTCTGGCTCGCTCTGACAAGATGCCAGTGTGGCAGCAACCAAAGAGGCTGCCAACACTGACTTGAATACGTTTATTTTCATATTTGAGTTTCCTTTTGACTTATTTACCATCAATTCTTACGTTCTGCTCCCAAGTAGGAACAGCGACACACTTACCTGTGTTGTTATGACCAGTAGCGTCCTTGAAGGTATCGCCCTGACCCTCGTTGAGCTTCCAGTAAGCCTCCAAGTCGGTGCTCTTAGCGTCACAAGCATACATGTTATTAGCAATCTGAGCCTGTGTACGAGCCACTGTCCAGAAGCGTAACTCACTCACCTTCACGTTTGCCTTGAGGTAGTCTGTGTTACCGAAGTTAAAGGTGTTGCTGAGGTTAGTTGTCTTACCAGGGAGGTCCATAGAGTTATCAAGCACACCGTTAACATAGAGGTAGAGTTTTGTACCTGTGCAAACGAATGCGAGGTGATACCACTGGTTCTCGTTGAAGAGCTTCTTACTGTTCATCTGCGTACCTTGCGTCTTAATCTGCAGACGGTTACCCTCGATAGGAGCATCACCGAAACGAGTATAAATCTCACCACCATCGTTACCCCATGCACCGAAGAGCGTCTGGTTGTTAAGTTCGCCAAGTGCCGTACCGAGCTTACTGATGTTCACGTTCATCTCGACAGTCCACTGTGAAAGGTTATAGGTCTGACGCATTGCGAAGTGGATGTTATGCGTAGAGTTAACGATTGGCACAGCCTGATAAACAACCTGATCGAGGACGTAAACCATAGTACTACCAGAGTTCAAGACGTCATACTTACCATCTTTACTCTTCAGACGGAGGGCAACAGCATATTTCAGACCGCTGTCCTTCAGTGCCTGTGTCAATGGGTTGATTGTCAGTGTCACCTCAGAAGAGACCGACTTACCATTCTCAATCGTCACCTCATTAGAAGAGAGAGAGTAGAGATTAGCAGGCAGCGCCTTGTAAGAAGTCTCGTTACGCTGGTTGTATTCAGCCAGAGCTGTTGTGTCAGCTACAATCTCGAAAGTATAGTCCTGTGTAGCAGGGTCGGACAGACGCACGTTCACAGAAGAAGTGACAGCCGACGTACCGATAGTAATATTCTGGCTTGAATTGCCGTTAGTATTGGTCTGTGCGATATACGCCTGATTAGAAAGAGGCGAATATTCAGCATTGTTACATGCGCCCAGCAGTGTCAGAGAGGCCATAGCCACAGCTCCGACGAAAAGCTTAGAAATATTGTATTTCATAATTTGAATGTCTTGATTATTGGATTGATGGGTTCATAATCTGAATAGCCTTACGCAAGAAAGGATAGTTGCCAGTCTTTCCAGACACGTTATATTCGTACTCCATGTGATAGGTTCCTACACCACCCTTACGGTAGGTTACGTTATTGTAAACTGGGTTCCAGTAGGCCATACCTAAGAGTGAAGGAACAGCCTGACCATTGTCTAACCAGAAGTTTACACCACCCTTACCAGCATAGTTCTCAAAGTTCTCGCAGACGATGAGCTTCTTAGCCACCTGCTCCGGAGTGAGATACTGTTGGAAGTGAGTAGCCTGTGTAGCAAAGCGACTGTTCAGATCACTGTTACCAGAAGAGCTATATGCCTGAAGGATGAAGTAATTGAAGTATTCGCCATACTCAGCAGCCATAGCGTCAGGCTCACCATCGATAACGAACATCTTATCAGTACCCGACTTAGGACCGATGCGCTTGCCCATTGTCTTTACAAAAGCCTCCATCACCTTAGCGTTCTGCCAAAGCTCCTTATCGGTTTGGAAAGGCTGAGCGTATGAAGGTTCAGCATCGAGGTCGAAACCGTCATAGCCATACTTAGCGATGGTATCGCAGATAGCATTTGCATATTTCTCAGTAGCAGCAATCTGTGAAGCCTCATCGTTGCCCCATCCCCAGAACTTATGACGCCACTCTTTCCATGTGAGGGTAGAGTCTGTCTTGGTAGGAGTAATCTGGTCGCCAATATCGAAAACAAGGCAGCTGATGAGCACCTTCGTACCCTTAGTCTTCTGAACAAAACGCAAGTCTTTCAGCATCGCCTCAGAAGGGTTTTTCCAGTTACCCCATAGAGAAACGAAATCAGTACTATCAGGAAGACCCGCCAAAGAGTTCTCGTGGGTAACACCAGAGCCTGTCCAGTTGCCAAACCAACCGAAAGCTACAGAGTGGTCAGTCTTCTTATAGTTACGGAGTTGCGCATAGTAAGCCTCCGACTTATTTGAGTGAGTAAGGTCAGCTCCGTCCTTAGCCTCAGTTTCAGTCCAATCGCTGCAGGCAGTGAAAGCCGTTGCAGCGCAGGCTGAAAGCAAGAATATCTTTATTAAATTCTTCATTTTTATCGAATGTTTATTGTATAATAGATAACGTATTAACGCTGCCACCACATCTTGGTTGCATAGTCGTCATTGCCCTTCAACATCTGAACAGCCTTGATATAGTTAGCCTTGTTATTGGTAGCCTCATCAATATCAAATGGGATACGATTGGCAACTTGGATGCTGTAGTCTGTTGACTGTGCCAGAGGGAATACCTTTGGATAGCCTGTACGACGGATTTCGCTCCAGCCTTCCTGTCCGTTAGGGAACATTGCAATCCACTTCTGGGTAATCAGACGCTCCATCTTCTGCTCGTCAGTAGCTGAGTCGTCCCACTTGATAGTGATATTGCTGACAGCATTAACATTCCCACCATAGTCGCTGATTGGGTCGACATAGTTTGCCTCAGTTAATGTGTTATTGGCCAAGTAGGTCGTTGCATCGCCAGCACCCCACTGTTCGAAGGAGAGTTTCACACCCTCTTCATAGAGGCTCTTAGCGGTACCACCCATATTACTCCATCCTGCCAACACACCTTCTGCACGACAGAAAGCCATCTCAGAAGCAGTGAGCCATACGCCCTTGCTGTCTATCTTGATGTTAGCAGCAGAGTAAGCCTTACCCGCAGTGGTCTTATTACCAATCTTTGCAGCGGCACGACAGCCGATAATAGAACGGCTGCCAGCCTCTTCTGTTGGCTTAAAGAACTTTGTCAGACGTGGGTCGTTGTAACCTGTGAGGTAGCTCTCAAGGTCGGCACAAGCACGGCTATCTCCCCACTCTACGGATGTCTTATACTGTCCGTTTGGTGTGTAAGCTATAGCGCAGTTGTCATCGTTGCTTGTGATGACGCCGTCCTGTACTGCCTGCTCACCTAATTGCTTAGCCAATGTTGGCTCAACATAGCGGATGCGGATAGCAATACGGAGTTTCAAAGAGTTCGCATACTTCAACCACTTAGCCATCTTACCTTGATAGACCTTGTCATGACCATCAGCGATAGTCATATTCTCGTTGGCAGCAACCAATGGTTTGATGATGTCTGTTGCCTTGTTGAGGTCGGCAATAAGACTCTTGTAAACATCCTCCTGTGATGAGTAAGCATTGCCATCAGTAGCGTCAGCACCGATAGGGAGTGGTCCGTACATATCTGTAAGACGCATGAACGACTGTGCACGGAGTATCAAAGCCCAAGCATAAACTGGTCCTTCGCTCTTTGTAACACGTGCAATCTCCTTGAAAGCAGACACCGTCTTTGGCATAGAATCCTTGAACGGATAGCGTACCCAACCATTAGGTGCATTGAGACGAGCAAAGTTCTTCTCAGCAAAACCATTGTTAGCGTATGTCATGTAACGGCCTAAGTAGTTACCGATAAGGTCTTGGTTCATCTGGTAAGCATTCTCCTGCTCAGGGAAAGCCTCGTTCTCCATCTGTACGAGGAAAGATGAGGTTTGATAGTTGTCGCGTGACAAGTCTTCGAGAGAAGCACCCGTTCCAGGACGGTTTGCCTCTTGGAATCCGTCTGTACAAGACGACATTGAGCATAGCAGCACACTTGCGAATGTACAAGCTGTGACAGCTTTATATATATTAATCTTTTTCATTTATATTTCGATTAAATGAGTGGTTAAATGTTTAGAATTTAAGCTTCACATTGAAACCAAGTGAACGAAGGCTTGGCTGCATGAGGTAGTCAAAGCCCTGATAGTAGGTACCTGTTGATGCTGTTGCCTCTGGATCGAATGGTGCCTTGTTGTAAAGCATGAGGAGGTTGTTGGCTGTCAAACCAAGTGTCAGCTCCATACCGCCTAACATTCGACGTGGGAAGGTGTAAGCGAGGTGTGCCTCTTGGATACGTGCGTTGGTTGCACTGTAGATATACTCTGACCAGATTGGGTTCTCACCACCTACTACAGCATAGTATTTCTCGGCTGATACCAAACCATTGTTTACTGCGATACCGCCCTTGTCGCGAGCGTCAGCAGATGCCTTAGACACACCGTAAGCGTCCATCAACGCCTGTGTCTGTGACATTACGATACCACCAAAACGTGCGGTAACAACGAAGCCGAAGTTGATTCCCTTCCAAGAGAAGTCGTTAGAGAAACCGATGTTACCCTTTGGAAGTACTGAACCACGATAAGATGGATTAGAGAGGTTCACCTGTGATACGGATCCGTCTTTTACAGCGATGTTGCCTTCTGCGTCGCGCTTAAAGTCGCTGGTCATATAGAGGTCGCCCATCGTACCACCCTTCTTAAGGATGATGTTAGCACCACTCAAACCACCTTGGTTGATAACCTCGTTTGGATCGTCGAGCAACTCAACAATCTTGTTGCGGTTAGCACTGTAAGTGAAGCTGGTGTTCCATGCAAAGTCGCCCCATGAATGGCCGTAACCTAATGAGAGCTCAATACCACGGTTTCTTACGTTACCCGTCTGTACATACTCTGAAGAGAAGCCCTGACCGCCTGTGATAGGACGAAGGAAGGTCTGGTTGCGAGTGTTTGACTGATAGAGTGTGACGTCTAAGGTCAATGCGTTATTGAAGAAACGTGTTGTCAAACCTGCCTCCCAAGAGTTCGTACGCTCTGGTCGGAAGTTGGATGGGAACTTATAAGTTACGGTGCTATAAGTACCTGACGCTGGGTTATACTGATAACGCCATGGTGAGGTGATGTTTGGAGAAATAGCTGAACCTACTGATGCCCATGAGCCACGAACCTTCATGTAGCTTATCCATGATGGGAGCTTTGCCATCTGAGAGATGACTGCTGACATACCTACTGATGGGTAGAAGAATGATACGTTGTCGGTACCGTCCAAAGCTGAGTCCCAATCGTTACGACCTGTTACGGTCATAAACAGCATACTGCGCCAGCCTAACTCGACGTTAGCAAAGAGTGAGTTCACCTTGTGAGCATTGTCGGTAAAGATAGGACGGTTGTCGGCTGTTGCCGTACCGTAGTCGATTGCGTTTGGAGTGAACAGGTTAGATGGTGCCTTCAAACCGCCTTGGAATCCTGTTACATTATACTTATGGCGTGTGAACGAACCACCGAGGTTGGCTGATACTGAGAAATCGTTTAATGTCTTGTTGATATTAAACATCAAGTCACCATAGAGTGAACGGTCGTTCACCTTATCATATCCATAGAAGCCATAGTTTGAGTGTGCGAAGAGATTAGTCGTTGTTGCGTAACGCTTGTCCTGCTGTTTTGTGTTAGCATCGTCCCAACGCAGACGACCCACAACGTCCATCCAATCGAAGATCTTATACTTAAGACTTGCACTAACCATGTAACGGCTACGATTGTTTGAACGAACCATACGGTTGGCTACCCAGTATGGGTTCTGCATACTCAACGCATCACCGAAGTTCCAGTTCTGGACATTGATACCTCTGGCTGCATCATAAAGCTCGTAAGTACGAACGGCATCGAAGCTCTCACCACGTGGGAAGAGATAAACAGCGGTCAATGGGTTGAAATACTGACCCTGTGCTGTCAAGTTCTTATCGTGCTCTTTGATATAGTTGAAGTTGAAGTCAAAGGTCATTCTGTCATGTAAGAATGTTGTCGTATTGCGGAATGCAAAGTTGTAACGGTCGTAGCTGTTGTTAGGAATGATACCCTTTGCATTGGTTGTACCTACTGAGATATAGGTCTGGTTCTTGTCTGTACCTGCTGTCAGAGCTACGTTGTTCTGAATGTTCGTACCAGTATTGAAGAAGTCCTTTGGCTCATAGTTTCCATAGACTGATGGAGTCTTTGCACCCCATGACTTCACCTCGCCAGCACGGTTTACGTATGAGTTCTGGAACTCTGGCATGATAAATGGGTTAGCAAACTGTGAACTGTTACTTACTGTCACGCTTACCTTACCCTCCTTACCTTTCTTCGTGGTAATCATGATGACACCCTGCGCAGCAGCTGAACCATAGAGGGCAGCAGCAGCAGGACCACTGAGGACGCTGATTGACTCGATATCCTCTGGGTTGATATCGGCAATACCTTCTGAACCTGGCTGTGAACTGAACGCACCACCTGAAATCTCACCCTGACTGGTGTTGTTGATTGGCACACCGTCGATTACATACAAAGCCTGATTGCTACGGGTAATAGACTTAGGACCACGCATCACAACGCGGGCTGCACCACCCATACCAGCAGAAGAAGCATTGATGTTCACACCAGCTACCTTACCAGAGAGTGAATTCATGAAGTTAGGGTTCTTAACCGTTGTGAGGTTCTCACCGCCTACCTTCTGAACGTTATAGCTCAACGCCTTCTCTGAACGCTTGATACCCAAAGCGGTTACCACAACCTCCTCAATCTGATGAGCCTCAGCCTTCAAAGTGATGTTCAATGGTGCATCACCAGTTACCTTCACCTCCTCGGTGTTCATACCGATATAGCTGATGATAAGGGTAGCACCCTTATGGGTCATAATCTCAAACTTACCATCGAGGTCGGTGGTTGTACCATTCTGCGAATCCTTTACGCGGATAGTAGCACCAATGACAGGCTCTCCGGTGTTGTCAACGATTGTTCCGGTAACCTTCACGTCACCACTTGATTGCTGTGTCCCCATTACCTTTGCGGCATTGGCCTTGGTAGCTGCAATGATTACGTTCTTGCCAATGTTGTCAGCCGAAGTGACATGACTGCTGGCAAAAGCGGTCAAAGAGCAGCAAGATAGGAAAACACTTACTGGTAGAATCTTTCCTTTTCTCATTAGTTATTTTATATATTTGTTGATAATCTTATTCTGACTTAGGTAAACCTATCTATATCTTCAGGGCTTCCCTCCTCCACTAAAAGCTCCCCTCACCATGAAGGGCTCTCACATTGTAGAGATCCACCTTATATATATAAGGACTCCATGTTATATATATTAGAACTCCACCTTAATATATATTAGCATTTCATCTTATATACATATCAGTGTAGTTCTCATTCTCTTTACGGTGTCCCTTAAATTAGAGGTATTCCCTATACTAAATAGGTATTGTTCAAAAGTTATCCATGACTACTCATGCGCTTACGGTTTTTTCTGTAGCTTTGTTATTACAAAGATAACACTTTATACAGCTATAACACTTAATTTATATCAATAGTTTAACAATAATAAACACTATTATTATGTTTTTTATTCACTTTGCGAATAGTTAACACTATCCTATAGACAGAATAACCAAGCAGGGACAGGATAAGAGGAGACAGGGTAACAGAGGAACAGAAGGGAGTAACAAGATAAAATAACACTTGACTACGAATTACACAAATTGCTCGAATTACGATGATTGCTCCATTTGATAAGTTTGCTAAGACGGCTTGATTTTGTGAGGATGGTTCTATTTGCTAAGATGGACATAACGGATAGAACGGCTTGATTTTGTGAGGATGGTTCTATTTGCTAAGATGGACATAACGGATAGAACGGCTTGATTTTGTGAGGACGGCTCTATTTGCTAAGACGGACAGGACGGATAGAACGATCCCTCTTTCCTTCTCCTCAACCCCTAATTTAGTTTTATTTTTCTTTGCTGTCACATTTAACATTTACCCTGATCTCGTTGACTACAAACTACTTACATGCCCACAAAACATGACAGAAATGACAGCAACTTCTAAAAAGCCAATAACCTCCCCTACACCATACAACACAAAACAGCCTCCCAAACTCGCGTCTGAGAGGCCGTAATTATATAATAATGAAAAGTTATGTTTACTCTGCTACTGGGCGTACGCCGTATGCATTAGCATAAGAACCATAGTCGTTAGCGGTGTCATTTGCAGGAGGGAAAAATGTGTTTATTGAACCATTCGTTAGTGATGTACGTAAACCATAACCAGGTTTACCATGCTCTTTAAGCGTTGGAACAGACTGCCAGTAATAACCAGTAGTACCATTACCTGTTAAAGAACCAGCTGTTAAAGACAGATGGGGCATGTCAACACCCACACGTGTACCACCAGCCTGGAAGTAGATATCCTTATTGTTGTTTGCAATAAATGTATATCCGTTATTCCACTCTGCACCTGTCAGGCTGAATCCCTCGAATGCGTATGCATCCGGAACTTTGAAGCCTACTGGTGATGGGTCGTAGATAGTCTTCTTGCCGTCACGTACAGAACCATCGAACTTATTGTTATCAGTAGACCATAAGTTGATATACTGTTTGTAGAACCAGCTGAGTTTACCGCCACCAACTTTTGGTAACATTTCACCTGGTTTCTGAATACTCAGACCGATGGTTCGTGCTTCCATACGGGCTTTATTTTCTGGTTTATTATACTCAGACTCTTCCTTACCGACAGTTACATATCCGCTGCCATTGAATGAGTAGCCAGCAGGGTGAAGGTCGTCAGTTCCAGGCATAGGGTCCTTACGTCCCCACTGATAGAGGTTACCATAACCAATGCGCTCGTCCTTACCCTTCTTCTGTGTAAGTGTGACAGTTGCCTCTTTCTTAGTACCGACCTCTGCTTGTTGTTCAAGCTTTACAACTACAGTACGGTCCTTTGTGCCACCCCACCAGCTGGTGTATTTCCAACCAAGGTTGTCACTTGTGAAATTATAAGTCTGTCCATCACTGGTCATTGCAATCTTGTCAAGTGAGCTCTTAGGTGTAAACCATAAGTGCCATGACCACATAACAGTACCTGATGCATTCTTAACTGCGATGACAGCATTACCATTAACCAACTGATTCTTGTTAACAGTAAACTCAAGGAAAGAACTCTGTCCGCTACCTGTTACTTTTTCATTAGTTACAACACCAGCTACATCCGACCAGATAACTTCAGCTTGTGTTGCTGGTCTCGCAGCATTTTGTTCATTGATATATGGTGAAGTAATCTTGTGGTCGTTGTGATCAACAAAGTTATCCAGTGTAAGTTCCTCTGTAAAACCAGGTACAAAACCACCAGTTACAGTTGTCTTATAAGCTGAAGTATTGTCAGAACCATTCTTAATTGCATTACCATAAACCAATGGAATACGGTATGTACCAGGAGCATCGATTACGTAACAGTTTGCGGTGTTCTGTATTGCTGAAGCACCTGTAGAGTTAGAAAGGTTATAGTTTGGAGTAACTTTTTTATCCTGCATAGCCTTGTTACGCTCCTCCAATAGGTTACGCTCGTTAGCATTGAATGTTGCAGTGTGTGTCTCTGTAATGTTTGTACCAGAACCACCTTCACCGTCAAGGCTACGCAACCAATCTGGTTTCGCGTCCAAGAATTTTCCGTCGCCATCAGTATCGTAACCAACGACCTTCCATTTTACTGGTCGTTGCTGTGAGTCGTCATTCACATAAGATGTAACCTGATATGTTGTTGTTGCACCATCATCGCTTGTAGCGACTGTAGCTGGTGTTGCTGTGAATGTGTATTTGAGGTTATTAGCAGACTGTGACAATGCGTATGTCTTTGTTGTACCAGCCTTCCAAGTACCAGTGAATGGTGCTACGATAGCTGGAGAAGTCTGATTGTCAAAGTAAACCTTAACCTTGACATCTGATGACAACGTTTGTGGAATCATGTAGAATGTGAAGCTATCACCATCCTTACCAACGATAGTCTCGTTGACATGACCAGATGTGTTTACGCTGATATCATCGAGTGTGAAGGTTGCAGGAGTGCTAACATCAGTCCATGCACTGTTGAAAGATGCACCAGTAGTAAGCTGTACTGATGAAGGCAAAGTGAACTTACCCTTGCTCTTTGCACCAACAATCTCAATCTTTGTAATCTTATGAGTACCTGACAAGCGGTCGCCAATCTTGAAGCGGATAGCGGTCATTGCGTGCTGGAACTGCAAAGGAACAGCAGGTGCTGTACCCAATGTGTTATAATGAATAGGTGTTGTACCAGTACAAGCAGTCATCAAGTCCTTCTGATCCTGTACACCTGGTTCAACCTCAATGTTTACGTATGGAGTTGAAGTGTTTGTTGATGGAGATAATGTTAGCTTACTGTATGATGTTGTTACCTGTGGATAAACAGCATAGAAACGTGCGTATGGCTCGCTCCATGACCAAAGTTGAGTCGTTGCGAGTGTACCATTAGCATTTACCTCAGCATTGTAGAACCAAGGAGTGGTGCTGATGCCTGTTGCAGAACTACCACGATAAGCAATGGCAGAGAACTTCCCCAGCGTAGCGGTTGTGGTAATCTTAGCACGTGTAGCCACTGCATTATCGTTTGTAAAATCATCGTCAATACCAGCGACCGTACTCTCTATAAGGCAATACTCACTGTTTCCTGGGATTTCAATCTTGCGTGTTGCAAGGTCTTCAGGTGTCAATCCCTGTGTCTGTAGCTGCTCTGCATAACCAGCACGAGTCATTGCAAAGTTAGGGTTAGCCTTTGCTGCCTGCTGCGCTTGCTTGTCGGCAGTAGTTACCTGAAATCTTACGGCAGTGCCATCCTGCCCAACATTTGTAGAATCAAGTTCATTGTCTGAGCAGGCTGCTAATCCCAAGATAGTCAGTCCACTAAGACATGCAAATGTGAGTGCTGCTGTTGATTTGCGTCCAGCATTGCACTTGCGAATATTGTTAAACTTCATGAATTGATAATTTGTTTTGTTTTTTACATTTAAATAGACTACATCTCCTAATTAATTCTCTGGTATGAGTTTTGTATCATCATCGTCCACATCAGGGTCAACTACCGTTGGAGTTGTTTTAACAGGAGGACTACCAGCCAAGATTGGGCAATCCCCAGCCAAGGCAAACATCACAATCTGTGGCTCAACATAAACCTTTTTTTCTTCGTTCAGTTTCATTTTCTTATAATTACATTTCGTTTTAAATATCGTTTTATCAGGTTACTTTATGTCGTTTACAGTGGCTTTTACTTATAAACGCATACTAAAGATATGACTTAATATGTTAATAATACCGTATCATTATCCTAAAATCGGGTGCAAAGTTAATAAAAGTCACATAAATAAACAAATTTTGCTTAAACATATTAAAGCCCCATCAATCATCGTAACTAATTGATTACTAATACCATTATTCTATATAAGTTCTCTTTTTAAGAAGCGTTTATTTAACTATTTTTACACATCGGTAAGACTCCCAATAAGACTTCCATGCCTTCATGACTATTATCCAAGATAGAATAAAATGTAGGGAACAGGGTAAGAGGAGACAGAGTAAGAAGAGACAGAATAACAGAGGCACAGGGTAAGAGGAGACAGAGTAACAAAGGAACGGGGGAGAGTAACAAGATAAAATATGTCTTTATGTCATTCTCTCTAAGAACATTAGAAAGCTGTTCATTATGTCATTCTCTCTAAGAACATTAGAGAGTAACAAGATAAAATATGTCTTTATGTCATTCTGTCTAAGAGCATTAGAAAGCTGTTCATTATGTCATTCTCTCTAAGAACATTAGAGAGTAACAAGATAAAATATGTCTTTATGTCATTCTGTCTAAGAGCATTAATTAGCTGTT
>NZ_JH114139.1:66233-78819 GCF_000224595.1 Prevotella sp. C561
CTCTCTAAGAACATTAGAGAGTAACAAGATAAATAATGTCTTTATTGTCTATTCTGTCTAAGAGCATTAGAAAGCTGTTCATTATGTCATTCTCTCTAAGAACATTAGAGAGTAACAAGATAAAATAATGTCTTTATGTCATTCTGTCTAAGAGCATTAGAAAGCTGTTCATTATGTCATTCTCTCTAAGAACATTAGAGAGTAACAAGATAAAATATGTCTTTATGTCATTCTGTCTAAGAGCATTAATTAGCTGTTCATTATGTCATTCTGTCTAAGAATATTAGAAAGACGTTCATTCTGTCATTCTGTCTAAGAACATTAATTAGCTGTTCATTATGTCATTCTGTCTTAGAACATAAAAAAGCTGTACCTTCTGTACCCTCTGTCTTCGTGCAATTCGTGTAATTCGTAGTTCTGTATTGATAGTTGTTTTGTATACTCTATATTGTAGACATTTCCATTCGGAACAAGTATGAAAAGTCTTAACAGAAATAATATGAAAGGTATGAGCCAATCATAAAGAAGACAAGTAAGAATATAGCTTGTAACATACATAAACTCAGCATGTTGCGAGCAACGTAGAAGGAGGTGCCTAACAAGACTCGAGAAGGGTCCTATCAAGCAGCAAGAAGGGCGTCTCCTTAAACCATGAAGAGCGTCTTCTTAAACCATGAAGAGCAAGTATTGGATAGGATGTGTACGATAAATATTTACATTATCTTACCTTTCCCTTCGTATTATCATGGCTGGTTCAGATGAAAACTCTACAACTATACCTTTTAGTCAGACAACAATTTTTTCTGATGTATGGCTCGGTAAAGTCACTATTTTCCATTGTTTATAAAAGAATTTATGTACCTTTACACCGATTTTTTAAGTTTTTTTCCCCCCGATTCTGCCCGTGATGGGTCGTTCGGGGGTTTTATGTACAGTACAAAGAATATATCCCACTGACAAACTAATGGTTCGGGAGGGGCATGGAAGCCTATATTAATCATACCGATAACTTGTAGTGGACGAAAAGTTATGATATGTTTCTATTCCAGATACGCCTTTTTATCACTCGATGGAGCAGAAGAACGATTTCAAAACATCCCTCCGTCCCAATTTGTCGTTCTGTTATTCTGTCTAAACACATCTCTCTAACCCTATTTGTCGTTCTGTTATTCTGTCTAAACACATCCCTCTGACCCTATTTGTCGTTCTGTTATCCTGTCTAAACACATCGCTCTGACACTATTTGTCGTTCTGTTATTCTGTCTAAACACATATCTCTGACCCTATTTGTCATTCTGTCATTCTGTCTAAACACATATCTCTGACCCTATTTGTCATTCTGTCATTCTGTCTCAAAACATCCCTCCGCCCCTATCCGTCATTATGTTATTCTGTCTCAAAACATCCCCCCGTCCCTATCCGTCATTATGTCATTCTGTCTCAAAACGCACTGTTAATACTAATTATTCGTTGTCTAAATAGGTCTGTTTATGCGAAAAAAACGACCGTTAACATTGACAGTTTGGAAAATAATCTCTACCTTTGCACTCGCAAGATTGTAATAATTACAGGATATAAATATACCATCTATAGAGCTGAAAATCAGCAGATATTAGTCTACACGCTCGTGATAAGCGAAACAAGAAATAACATTTATAATACAAAAACATTATGAAAAAGAAATTTATTTGCACTGTTTGTGGTTATATCTACGAAGGAACAGAGGCACCAGCAGAATGTCCAGTATGTCATGCTAAGGCAGAGAAGTTCAAGGAGTTCAACCCAGAGGCATTGAAGGGTACAAAGACTGAGCAGAACCTCAAGACTGCTTTCGCTGGTGAGAGCCAGGCTCACACTAAGTATCTCTACTATGCTTCAAAGGCTAAGAAGGACGGCTATGAGCAGATTGCTGGTTTCTTCGAGGAGACAGCACGCAACGAGAAGGAGCATGCTAAGATTTGGTTCAAGTTCCTCCACGGTGGTGATATCCCTACAACAACCGTAAACCTCGCTGACGCAGCAGCTGGTGAGAACTACGAGTGGACCGATATGTACGAGCAGATGGCTAAGGATGCTATGGAGGAAGGCTTCCCAGAGTTGGCAGTTAAGTTCCGCGGTGTTGGTAAGGTTGAGAAGCACCACGAGGAGCGTTACCGCAAGCTGTTGAAGAACATCGATGACAAAGTCGTATTCTCACGTGACGGCGACTGCATCTGGCAGTGTCGTAACTGCGGTCACATCGTTGTTGGTAAGAAGGCTCCAGAGATCTGCCCTGTTTGCAACCACCCACAGAGCTTCTTCCAGATTGAGGAGACAAACTACTAATACAACGCAAGCATAATTCCAAAATGCGTTTACCATATCATGCCAAGGTCCGCAAGGGTCTTGGCATTTTGTTTATCCCCTCTCCCCCACGTATCTCGTATTTCTTTAATTATATCGTTTTAATCTACTACTCTTTACTTCTCCAACCCATGAGGATAGCATGAACCTTCCTTACCCATCGATACGATAGCTCTATTCCCAAAGAATGCCTCGGTTAAACATATTAACGTATTTCATTCCACGCATAGCCTCAGCAATAATTGGATTACGATAATCATTGACCGTAGGGAAGTTTTCAGGACGAGACTCTCTATAACTTTCTTTTTTCATTTATGCTTATCCTTTAATATACCACCTTCTTCCCATCAACAATATACACGCCACGGTGCTGGAGAGAGTGGGGACTGAGACGCTGACCATGGAGGTTATAGATGGTATGAGGAGCAGTGGAGAGGACTGGAGCGAGGCGGATGGCATCATCTGTCTCGTGGTAGTCAGTGGGCTCGATGAACCATTGGGAGGCATCAGAGGTGGTAGTCCATGCGACGATGTTACCGTTGTTATCGGCATGGATGGCTGGGTAAGCCGCTTGGGCTGGGTCCATACTCTGTAGATAACTGCGTCCGTCTATCGTCGACACGATGGTGTATCGGCCCGCATCAGCCTTATTATCAGTCACTAACAGCGGTATGTTCGTTCGTAGCGTAGGCTTAGCAAACACCTTATGCTTCGCATTCTTTATCGTCCAATTCCCCTCGGTAGTCTCAATGAACTGGAAGAGTACGGACGGATCAGTCGGTGGTGTACTAACAGAACCCTGCTTGAGTTGCGTGCCATCCGTCGTTAGTACCACATTACGCTTTAGGTTGTTTGTCAGTCGATACCACCTCCCACGCTCAATCTTCACACGTGTCACACCGCTAAGAAGCTGCTTTTGTGCTGCAGCCATCGCCTCTTGTGCATGAAAGTATGCCGTCTCCTCGCCACCTGTCGCAGCCGTAGCAAGGGCCGCACCGACCCCATCGAGCGAAGCCTCAACCCCTGTCAATCCCGCAGCCACAGGCATACCGACATATTTCCCATTAGCCTGTCGATAAGTGTGAACACGTGAGCGAAGCATTTCGGCAGCCTGTTGGATATAAGGACCACGGTCGACAGTGTGGTCGATGACATATCGTCCGTTCGTCAAGTCCTCCAAAGGAATCTGTTTGAAGATGATGTTATATCCCCCGATACCGCCTGTTGCCTCCTCCTCGTAGACGTATCCTATCTTATCATTCGACAACAGTTCCATCCCCGTATAGCATGATCCAATCTGGCTCACCTGCTTTCCTTTGTGCCAATCAGCTGCTAAGGCCGTCGCTGTAGCGTAACTCTCGTAGTTAGCAAGTTCCTTGAAATACACGCCCACACGCTCTCGTGCCGTAGAATGGGTGATACTCTGTAAGGCTACAAAGAGTTTCCTGCCATCCGACACACGCCGTGCTGGGACAATGAGTATCTCGCCATTGACCGCATTGACCGCATTGTTCATCGCTTCAGCATTCGTTTGGAACTCCCATCGGCCCTCTCCTTTGGCGATGTCGGTATAGGTGAAGAGACTATACCCACGTGAGTTTGAACCACGATTGCGCACACTCACCAGTACACTACCGTCTGGTAGCTCCTCTACCTTAGACTCGTCAGCGCCCGTACTTGGCAACTGCATCGGTCCACCGAGTAGTTTCCACGTTGCACCGAAGTCGTCAGAAAAGATGACAAAGGTGGCGTTCTGCTTGGTATTATTCGTTGGATAAGCGATATACAGACGGTTATAAGCCCCCTGCTTAACGTATCGGCTCTGCATAATCTTCCCACTTGTCAGGAACAGACCATTCGTCTTACCGCCCAAGCTATTCTTTGTCAAGTTGTATATCTGGTAGGTCAACGAGTCCTTCGTCCATGTTTCTCCACCGTCACTACTATGCAATCGCACCACATGTTGGGGTTGTTCGTACCGACTATCAAAGAAGCTTGTGTGTCCACCGACGCACATCACGAGTACATTCTGCGGATTGTTCCGATCGACAACGATAGAGGGATCGCCAAAGCTGTAGGTCCACTGCTTCGAACTATGGTCTTGTTGCGCATCACCAGCAGCGATGGTACGATAGTTAGCCTCCCATGTTGCGCCATGGTCTGAGCTGGTTTTCATGACAATATCATTATGTCCATTCCCCATACCGATGTCCGACCCCGTCCGACGGAGGTCTACCGCCACAAAGAGCTTACCGTTGCCATCCTGCCCCAGAGCAGGGATACGATAGCCAAAGGGCGATTTCGTGTTATCAAAGACGATTGCTGTCTGATATTTCTCATTGTCGGCTATCTGCTTCTTCAGCACCTCCCCGACGGCAGGGGCTATCTGTATCGTCAGCTGTTGGATATGGGCTGCGTCCGTCAACACCTGAAACGGAACATTCTGCAAGGCTATGCCGTCCACCGCGAAAGACTTTGCAGCAGTATTCGTGGCCGTCTCCGTCTTCGCTGTCGTCACATCCTTTACCGTCGTCGAGGCTGTCTCTCCCTTGAAAGAGAAGCTATAGCCCGTGATGACATAGCCTTTCTCCACCGAGAGCGTATAGTTCTGACTATTCTTACTTGAGATGATAATCGTCTTTGGCGATGTCGCACTGCTATATCCGATATTGTTTTTTCCATTCGCATTGGCCAAGGTCACGACCGGATCACCAGCGTTAGAAATAAGATAAGTGTTCCATGCTTGTCCCTTTGTCTTCCTGTCTTGTCGATAGAAAGTGGCGTTATCAGGGTCGAGCACACGTGCCTCAAGCACCGTCGCAAAGGCAGGTTCGATGAGAACCGTCGACCCATTGTCCTTTCCACCAGTCCAGAAACAGATCTGACCCGACTGCCCGCTGAGGTTTAAGGCGTATCCATTGGCATCTCGCAATTGCATATAAACAGGGTCGGTGAAGGCTGAAGAGAGGTTGGATGATGCCGAGAACCACCACTTAGCACACTTCGTATTCCCCTCCAACGGCTCCATCGTTGCCTCAGCCGTATTCGTTGCAGAGGCCACAGCGACAAGGGCTTTCGTCGTACCGAAGGCTTTGTTGTATAGTGTATAGCCTTCCTGCTCATTACCAACGAAGCACCAAAGCTGATTGTCAGGCTGCTGCGGCATCGTGCGGTCCACATTCCCCGCTGTTGCAGGCACCTCACTAATACTCCCATCAGCCGCAGCAACGGCCAAGGTGGTGTTCTTGAACTTCAATGTGTACCATCGTGTGCCCTCCGCAAAATCACCTCCTACAATGGTTGTAGGCACAAAGGGATGAAGTGACGACGCTCCTGCCGCCTGCACACTCAGCCCATTAGTCCGCATGCGCTCCCCTGTCACGATCCGAGTCCATGCTCTATCCCTCCTCCTTTGGGCATCAAGCAGAGAAGGCCATACATCCCCTTTCCTGCTCAATAAGGCTAATTGAGGCTTAAAACTACTGACCGCAGTGGGCATCCCCACCCCATCAGACATCCGAGAAAAACACGTGTTCGAGGCCCAAGAAGTTGTAGTAAGGCCACAAAGAAAGATTGCTATAAAATGTTTATACATCTACTATTTAGTTTGTTTTTAGTTTACTGTCACATTTAACATTTCCTGTAGCATCCTTTCTCACAGTCTGTTACGAGCGAGAAAAGATGACAGAAGTGACAGGAAAATCGAAAGTTATATTTTAGAAGATTGTTTCTACGTAGGATGAAGGGCCTATTAAAACACCTCATCTAAGAACTCCTCCATCCTTCCCTCCTTAGCCGCTGGCAAGCTATCGCCCTGCCTCAAGTGATGATCAGACGCTGAGATATGGATTGTCTCATCAAATCCATGGATATAGCGCAGGGCGATACGGTAGATACACTCGGTTGGGGCAAGTCCATACACTTGGTGTTTGAAGATATGGCGGATACGTTCCTCCGAGTCTGGATAAGCCTTTTTCATACCCTTACTGTTATAGAGTCTCTTCACAATCTCAGTAATGTATTGCCCCGACTTCATATACAAGTCAGCGAACGTCTTACGTGGGTCATCGAAGCAGCCGGGGCTCTCCTCTTCAAGTAAGTCTACCATTTTACGTACCGTCTCCTTAGGTGTGAAGATCTGATTCGTACGTTGTGCGGGGATGTAATTGAATATATCTTCCTCGTTGGTAGGCTCGAAGTAATTGGCTAAACGCCTCCGCAAGGCCATGAACTCTTTAACAGAATCATTAAAGACCACCTCATCGAAGAAGTGACCCATACTGTGTTCCTTCTCGCCAGTGTCCTTATTTATATAGTCGCCTCCGTCTCTCAACAATCGAAACTCCTCTTTCGTCACACTCGTTACCTCTAAGAACACCTCCTCTGGAATGTCCTTATCGAAGTTCTGCAAGGTTGTTTCTTCATTGCCATAGGCCATCAAGAACGATGGTATCGTACGTGAGAAGCCTCGCAGATGATTACGAACAAGCTCATTCACATCCCCTTTCTTCTTGTCAATGCGTTGCTGCTCATAGACCTCGGCAACGATTTCCACACTTGCATTCAAGAGTTCTGCCTTCTTCTCTTGTACCTTCTTTTCTAATCTGTCGTCGACAGTCTGCTTCTTTGCCTCATATATTCTCTGAATATCGTCTTGCTGTTGTGTCGTCTTCCCGACACACTCCTCCTTACACCGTAGGTCTAACTTATTCTTATCAACGGCTGCTTGATAACAGTCTTTACCTATCTGCTCGTTTACAGCCTTTCTTATTCTCAAGGCAGCAACACCCTGGTTACGCTTCGTGAGGGCGTCCTCCTTCGACTCCTCGTGTGTCTTAGCATGGGTCATCACTGTGCCTGTCAGGACTTTAGTATAATTGTCTATCAACTGTTCCTCGGCACTCTTTCCCTTCTTCTCCTTTGCTTCACGATATTTTTGGAGCGTTTCGTTAATCTGCTGTTCTACGTCTTCATCGCCACCGAATATCTTTTCTCCGAACAGACGCTGCTGTCTTTCAGCTATCTGTTCAGCACTCGGTTGTGCATTGCCATCGGCATCCACCTCACGAGACAACTGTTCTACATCGTTCGTATCGATGCTCTTATTCTTTGCTTCCTTTACGTCTTCAAACTTATTGATGATAGTCATCAGACCTGGAGAACTACTATATATATTAGCGATATTAGCGAAGAGGAAGTTACTCATAAAGCCACTTCTCACCACCTCCTTAGAGCGTATTCGACGAGGGATGAGCATCACCTGTTCGGCATCCAACTCCTCCATCTCTCCCTGCTCATCCTCGCCTATCACGGGGAAGAAATTCAGCAACTCTCTGATATGCGCCTTTCTCATGTCTACATCACCACCTCCCGATGCCGTGTCAACCGATAGTCCATTGGCCATCTCCTCATAGATTGTCAGCGTGCGAGCTGGGTCGAAGTCAAAGACGTAGGCATTCTCTTTCCTATGATACCGTCCGTCAGTGTCCATATAGAGGTGGGGCGTCTGTGCTCGGAAGGCCGTTTGCATATACTGTGCAGGGCTTTTTATATTACTGAGTATCAGCACTGCCGTCCATTCAGGGATTGTCACTCCCGTCGTCAGCTGGCCCACAGAGAGTGTTATCGTCCCTTGTGGGTGCTCCTCAATGGCCTTGCGCACACGTGCCAATGAGCTTTCGTCTTCTATAACCTCGTCTTCATCGCTCTTGCCATCACCTGCCGCAACAACAATCTCAATGCTTGCGAACTCTGGATGTCGTTGTGTGTCTCTTAGCTTCTTTGCCAATGTCTTGGCCGCATCAACACGGTTTAATAGCCAGAAGCTATGCCTTATCTCTTTGCGCAAAGCCTCGGTTGAGAAGGGATAACGGGGTTGACGGCTCAGAGCGTCGAGCCATTTATCAACCGACTCATCATGCACAAAGCGCCCATGCTCTACTCGGAAGAACTCGTTAAGGTCGAAGGCAAAGGCCTCCGTGTCGCCATCTATCTCCACTCCTTGGCTCACCTTCTCTATGACGATGTCGCTCATTCGATAGGTGTACATATTGAGTCTTGGAAGCTCTATATAGGGGTTATGACCCTTTGACTCGTCCCATTCCACCTTTGCACGGCACTCGTCTGCATAGGTCCAATTGAAGATTGAGCCCGGAGGGAACTTCTCATTCGCCAGTGCCTTGAATGGAGTTCCACTCAAGTGGAGCGTATGCTTACGACGAATCTGGTCGAAGGCTACATCGGTCTTATAGGTGTCTACGCCTTCATGAGCTTCATCAATAACCAGCAAGTCCCACGTTAGTTGGGCCACTTCCTCCAGTTTTCTATGACTGCCACCAAAGTCGATTGAGCCTTTCAGGTCCTGTAGACTGACAAACTCAATACAGTTCTTTGTACCCTTACCATGCTTTATCTCCTCCACATACTGCTGACGAGTAAGACAGGGCTTAGGCTTGCGCTGTAGCAATGCCTGCACCCGACTCACAAAGAGAAAATGCTCTTCACCGACAAACTTTAGGTAGTCAGAATACCACGAGTCGGCAATGGCTGGGCGATTCGTCACGACAAGCACGTTACGAAACTGCATCTTCATACAAAGGTCATAGACGGCGAGTGTCTTACCAAAGCGGGGCTTTGCATTCCAAAGGAACTCCGTCTCAGGACAGTGCTTAAAGCTGTCTATCGTCATGCGCACAGCCTCGCCCTGACTGTCCTCGCGTAGTTGATATTGCTGTATGGCCTTTCCTTTGACAATACCACGGTTCTCTCGGAACTCATAAAACTTCATTTTCGACTCGTCCGTACCAATCTTAAACCACTCGGTCAGCGGCTCTTGCGCATAACCTAACTTGCTTAAATAAGAATGGAAAGCCTTGTCTAAAAATGTCTCGTTCGTTCCTTCATATACTGCATTGCCCTTCCACGCTAATATCCAAGCGATATTAGCCGTGTGGCATTGCTGTTTAATTCTATCTTCAACACTGTCTTGTTCGGTATAGCCAATCTTCACCCAACCATCATGGTAAGTAACTCCAGGCGTAGTGTAAGCATATATCTTAGGTAAGACAACGTGGCTGGTCTGTATCTTAGGTGTTCTCATTAGTCCATCTCCTTAACGTGTGTTTCAATAAAGTTGCGCTCCTCCTCCGATAGTCCATACTTATCATATAGCTGCAAGTCTATCGATGAGATAGACTGCGACCAGTCGATGTCAGAAGACATAGTAAAGTCTTGGAGGGGGACATACTTGAACTTAATAGGAGTTATATCTTGCGTTACTTTTAAAACACTAAGTAGTGCTCTGAGAAATTTACTCTTAATGTATGACTGTAAATGAAGAGCTTCACTTTCTGTATCAAAATTACCAATACTTAAAAAGGTCTCGGTATTTGCGAGCATTGGAAAGCCAAGAATGAGAGAAGCCAGACCCTCTCCAAACTCACCTTTACCCGATGCCTTAGTTAAAAGTACCTTGTACTTAGACAAATTGGAGACCTCATTCACATAGTCACGCCTTATATATTTATAGCATCTTTCATTGTTTTTTCTTCCAACGACCATGATATACTCTTTCCCATCCTTAGGCTTATCGTCATGGAAAACGAAAGGTAATAAATCAAAGATATTTGTTGCCATATCGTATGGATGACCTTTTGTAAGACAGGACATAGCCTTTGGATTCTCCTTGTGCATGGTATCTGTCAATCTATACGATGTTCTTGAAATAGCTATATCAGCAAGAGAATGTTCCTTGACAATAGGTAGTATCTTTTTCAATATGCCGTTTAGCTCTTTATAGGGAGTAAATACTTCTATTTCCCCATAATCCTTTCCTGCATCTCTATACGACACTGCTACGCCTCCTCTAAAGTTTATATTAGGAAAGACCTTAGAACTGTCTGGCTCATAAAAGAGTATTTTCAAGTGTTTATCTGTTAACATCTTCTTGTTCCATACAGCGGGAGTTGAACCTGCATCAAATAGGAAACGTGCTGGAGTTACAAGCTCTACTTTATCTGAAATTGAGTATGCTGAATCCATAAATAGATGATAGACTGGTGGCATATAGTTCTTTTGTTCACCTAAAGTCTCATCCTGATATGGTGGATTTCCAACGACGAAATCAAATCTCATAAGCCATTTTCTTTTATGGTATGTTTTATGTTTTTTGGTAATAAAGTCCGTGTAATTGCACTCGAAACTGTCGGGTGTCTCTGTTGCTGATGGCAGCCATCTACGCAGTCGACATTGCTGTCCGTTATGCTGTAAGACATCGTCCTTCTGACAACCTGCGCACGGTGTGATAGTCTCAATGGTCTCGAACAATCCCGCCTCAACCGTCTTCTCGTCATGACAAGAGGCTGGGACAACAGCTTTCAGACCGTCCATCTGCCATACGTTCCATGCTATGATCTCTGCCGCCTTACGGATGATGTCCTTTGCTGGTCGGCATGAGAAGCGTTGCTCGTGATAGTCTACAAAGGTGGCAAGGAGGGCTTCACGTGCCAAGAGGAGGTTGTCGCCTTGCCACTCATAACCGTAGACATGTGCTAAGGCAAGGAGTGCCCACCGTGTCCATTCAGCATCGGTAGCAAACTCGTTCACCCTCTGCAACTTGCGGTCTAATAGTCCGACACGCTCGTCAATAGGGATAGGCTCGGCCGTAACAGTGTCGTATCGGGAGGTGAGGAAAGGTGCTTCGCCACACGAGATCTCCAACTCCATAGTCAGAACATAGCGTTGCCACGGCTCCATCTCGGCCTCCAGTCCGTCCTGTGCACGGTTCCATTCGTCGTCGATAGCGTCGTTCATCTTCTTAACGAGCCATGCAGGCGTGAACACCTCAGCCATCTGTCGCGAGCGTCGCAGCTGTTCGTCCCTTGTCTTCAAGGCTCTTGGCATGATGATACTACCGTGCTTGCCCGTGATAGCCGACACAGTGATGCTATCGTGCCAACCGTAGCCATCGCCCTCAGCGACGTAACTATCCGTAGCCCAAAAGATATTCTTTTGAGTGGAATGGTCGACTAAGAGCACTTCAAGCAGCCCCGGTTCGTCTCGTAGCAATCTATCTTCAAGGATGTCTATAGGTTCTGACATGATGTTATTAAAGATTTGTTTCCTGCAAATTTACAACTTTCTTGGGAGTTATGCAAGAGTGGGAAGGGGTTCTGATGGGTGTTGGGTGTTGGGTTATTGGGTGTTGGGTGATGGGTGTTGGATGTTGATGATTAGCCTTGTTGGGTGTTGGGTGTTGAATATTGGGTGTTGATGATTAGCCTTGTTGGGTGTTGGGTGATGGGTGTTAGGTGTTGATGATTAGCCTTGTTGGGTGATGGGTGATGGGTGTTAGGTGTTGATGAACAGCTAACGTTGGCTGTAAGGTTCTGTGAAATCGGTTGACTTAATGTCTCTGTGGCCCTTTGTGTGTTCTGTTCATCTGTGTTTTTCTGTGAGAAATAGAATGCACCCACTGTAAGAGAAAGGACGCTTGAGAGTTCTTGGGTAGTTCTTTCTCTCACAGAGCTCACAGAGTTAACAGAGCCTTTTTGCGCACATTTCGAGCCCACAGAGGGCCTTCGGCATACAGAGAACACAGAGCGTTACTGCTAACGCTGGGGTGAAAACTGTGAGAGGTGAGGCGCAGTAGAACGATAAAAAATCCTTATAACCCACCAAGCTGACCACTCTCGACACACGCATATATCATCGCCTACAACCGAGGATGTAACCAACAAGAAATCAGCGTGTTACGTTTTGCGTTCGAGTATATGCCCTTCTTGCTCATAGAAGACGCCCTTCTTGTGGCAAGAAAAGCATGTTCTTGAACGCAGAAGGGCATGTTCTTGTTGCATACTCAGCCTTTTCTCGAATGTAGAAGGGAACAGCTTGTAAAATATCTTGACACCTACTGTTTGAATGATTAGTATTACTGCTAATGGTGGCCCCTCCCCCTTCCCCTCCCCCGAAGGGAAGGGGAGTAATCACCGAGATACCCCTATGGGCAGGATATTGGCTGCTTGTTGCCTCCTTATTGGTATCTTCTTTAGCAGTAACGCTCTGTGAACTCTGTATGCCGGAGGCCTTCTGTGGACTCGAAACAGTGCACAAAAATGCTCAGTGAACTCTGTGCGCTCTGTGAGAGATAAAACTCTCCAGCGAGTCTCGCAATTGTTCTTTCTCTCACAGAGAACACAGAAGAACAGAACACACAAGGTTCAGAAAGATGATGGCCCCTCCTCCC
>NZ_JH114139.1:79808-105081 GCF_000224595.1 Prevotella sp. C561
CTCCAGCGAGTCTCGCAATTGGTTACTTTCTCTCACAGAGAACACAGAAGAACAGAACACACAAGGTTCAGAAAGATGATGGCCCCTCCCCCTTCCCCTCCCCCCGAAGGGAGGGGCGTAATCACCGAGATACCCCTATGGCTAATCATCAACACCTAACAACCATCACTTAACCCCCATCTTTAGCAGTAACGCTCTGTGAACTCTGTATGCCGGAGGCGTTCTGTGGGCTCGAAACTGTGCGCAATAATGCTCTGTTAAATCTGTGAGCTCTGTGAGAGAAAGAAATACCCTTTGTGAGAGAAAAACTTCCCCACCATAAGAAAAGACCCTCTCCAGCGTGAGAGAAAAAACTCATAACGACCCTTGCAAGCAGGCCAGTAGGGGTAACCTCACATTTCACTCCCCTCCCTATGGGGGAGGGGCCGGGGGAGGGGCCAGCTGTGGTTGTGTGTTGGGCCGACTGTGGTTGTGTGTTGGTTAGTTGGGGGTGAGGCCGCCTCCTACCTCACCTTATACCCTGCAAGCCCATAATAGAGGATAAAGAGGAAGCAGGGGACGCTGACCCAATAGGAGGTTTGATAGGAGAAAGCGTCTTGTACGAGGCCTTGCACCCATGGCATGACGGCACCACCAGCGATGGCCATGGTCAGTAATGACGAACCTGCCTTGGTGAACTTACCAAGGTCGGCCATTGCCAAAGGCCATAGTGCTGGCCACATCAACGAACATCCTAAGGCCATGAGGAAGATGCAACAAACCGAGAAGACGGGGTTGGGGACTACGGCTACGGCTATGCTTCCCACAAGGGCGATGATGGCACAGATGCGCATGGCCGCTGCCTGAGAGAGATAACGTGGTATGAAGATGACTCCACAGACGTAGCCTACGATCATTCCCACGGATGGGATAAAACCATAGTTATCGCCCTCTAAGCCCAAGGACTGTGCATAACCTGTCGCTGTGGCAAGTGATATCGTCTCGACACCCACGTAGAGGAAGAGGGCCAGACAGCCCAAGAGGAGGTGAGGGAACTGAAGGATGCTCGTCTTACCCTCAGCGTAAGAGTTAGAGCTGGCCGTTGTGTCGCTCTCGTCCTCGCCTGCTGCCTTCACGTCAGGCAGTGGTGCTAAGAGTGCGATGACGCCTAAGAGGAGGAAGATAGCGATGATGATGGTGAAAGGCAGGTACAGGTCGGAGAGCTGAGTGTCGCCAATTCCCTTTCCAATCACCAAGGTGATGAAGAGCGTCGTCACTGGCCATGCGAGCTTATTACTGATACCCATGCACGAGATACGACGTGCGGCAGAGTCGAGCGGACCCAAGATCGTCACGTAGGGATTGACCGATGCCTGCAAAACAGCATTGGCTGCACCACTGACGAAACTGGCGATAAGGAACCACGTCAGCGAGTTCTGCTTCGCAGCAAGGATGAACAAAGCGAAGGCAACAGCAAAGATAGCAAACGAGAGTGCCATCGTACGCTTGTAACCTATCAGTCGGATGCAATGCGTAGCAGGGATGCCAAAGAGCAAGAAGGGAATGAACGTTGCTGCAAGCAACAGACTGGACGCTGCACCAGAGATGTGCATAGCGTTCTTCAAGACTGGCATAAGATAGGAGTTGATGCCTAATGCGAAGCCAATAGAGAAGAAGAAGAGGCCGATAATGGCCAATGGAAATAGATAGTTGTTCTTTTGTGTCATATTAGATAAACATTAGTTTAGGTGAAAAATTGTATTGTTAGCTTGTTTATAGCTTGTTAAATCGAAGAGAGTCGGACGACAGATGGACGCCCGACTCACCTCGAAGAGTGTAGAGGGAGCGGTCAGCTGACATGGAAATCAGTTGGCTACGACCTTCCCACCTTGTATATAAAGCCCCTTGGCAGGTGCTTGTGCGAGTCTACGACCAGCGAGGTCGTAGACTTGCGATGCGTTTGTAGTGTCGATGTTCACGGCAGATATTCCGTTAGCAGGATTATCTGCCGTTTCTGAAAAAGGGATGAAACGCACGGTATTAACGTATGGCTTACCCTTTTTGATGGTGTACTTGGATAGAGGACCCGGTCCACAAGAGCCATTACCGAGTCCACGTTGAATGGCATCAAAGTGGGCTACGGTGCGATTTGACGTTGGTAGCTCCCATTCGTGGCGTGATGTGCGCAATTCAGCATCGCTCCAAGGGTTGAGGGAGAAGGCTACGTCGCCCGCAGTCTCAATCTTCATGCCCGTACCATCAGCCTTTGTCAGCGTCAGCCAACGCAGTCCTATGCGGTTGCCATTGCTCTGTGCGTGTGCGAAAGGCTCATACATATCCTTCACGTCAGCCTCATAGATACCGTAGTCCTCGCCATCGAGGCGGTCGATATAGCTTGCTCGTGGTCCACGTGCATAGTAGCGTACGTTCGTCAGGTCGGTTGGCAGGTCGACTGTGAAGCCCAATCGTCTTACGCCATCAGCCTGCGCTTCAAACGTACTGGTGAGGTCGATGGTGCCATTCGCATATACCGTGTATTGATAAGAAGCCTTACCATACTTGCCATTCTGGTTCACGTTGACCGTAGCCGACTTGCCGTCAGCAGCGAGTTGGAACTTAGCTGTCTGCGCTGTCACGCCATTGTCGGTAGGAGCATCGCCGTAAGCCTCCATCGGACCATCGTTCTCAATCCAGCGATAGCGGTCGAATTGCGGTCCACTGTTTGGTCGGAAGACATTATGACCATCGTAAGTCCAAAGTGTGATATTGCCCTGTCCGTCGAAAGTAACCTTCTGTTTACCGTTCGTATAGGTATATCCACCGTCATTGTTCTTCGTAGCGTGGAGGACAGCGGCCTTATTGTTATCCACCTTGGCGAGGGTCTCTGTGCGTTGAGCCAACTGCTGTTGATACTCCGCAACAGGATAGTTAGCGTCACACCAGTCAGTAGCCTCCTTCGTATAAAGGCCGATGTTAAGGAAGAGTTCCTTATTCGCATATTTCGAAGCGTTATACTTCAAGTCGACTGTCTGTGTACCGCCAGCAGCGCAGTTCAGGTTCTTGAAAGTGCCATCCTGTACGGGTTTACCATCAGCAAGGAGCGTCCATTTAAGATAGAACTGGTTGAGGTTGCGGTCAAGATACTTATTCGTCAGTTTGACCTGACGCTTCTCAGTATTCAAGTCGAAGCCCACCCACTGGTAAACACGCTTCACCTCGTCGAGCTCAGCACTCCATGCACGATCGGCATTGACCAGTCCGTTGTTAACGAAGTTATACTGGTGAGGACCCGGACAGTCGTATCCCGTGATATAAGCAGGGAACCCATTCTCAGTCAGCTTATTGTTCTTTATAGCGTCGTAAGAGTAGATGCTCTGGTCAACCCAGTCCCAGATACATCCGCCAACACCCATCTGAGAGCCCTCCATAGCCTCCCAATACTCACGCAGGTTGCCCACGGCATTACCCATAGCATGGGCATACTCGCACATAAAGTAAGGCTTGTTCGTGTTCGGATGGTTCACATCTTCGGTCACAGGACCCGTTGTTCCGCTGCGCCAAGCATCCATTGCAGGATACATAACAGAGTGGAGATCAGTGCCCTCAGCATTGTCTCGTGTTGCACCCTCATAGTGGATATAACGGTTATCGAGCTTACGAACAGCGTTGTAGGCCGCCATGATGTTCAGACCAGAGCCACTCTCATTGCCAAGACTCCAGAAGACAACACTCGGATGGTTGCGGTCGCGGAGCGTATTACGTACGTTTCTGTCGACGATAGCACCTGTCCAATTAGGGTTATTGATGATGGTCTTTGAGCCTTCCCAGTTCTTATGCAACTCCATGTCAGCCTCATCAACGACGAAGAGGCCGTAGTAGTCGAACATAGCCATCATCTTTGATTGACGAGGATAGTGGCTGGTACGAACGGTATTCATGTTACACTGCTTCATCATCGTTATATCCTTTAACATAAGGTCGGTGGTGATGCTGCGTCCATGCAATGGGTCGGTGTCCTGCGTGTTAGCCCCTTTAAGATAGGTGCGGCGGCCGTTCACTTCAAGATACCCCTTACTGAGGTCGATCTTCCTAAAGCCATATTTCGTAGAGAAAGCCTCCTCCTCGTTGCCATCTTGCGACTGGCTGAAAGTGAAGGTATAGAGCGTTGGCGTCTCAGCCGACCATAGTCTAAGGCCAGAGAGAGTTCCGAAATCGATGGTCTTCGTCATCACGCTGTCGCCAGCAGCAAACTGGAAGTCGGCTGAAAGGGCCTTTATTTCCTTCCCAGATGGGTCGTAGAGCGTCACAGTAACGGTCTTCTTCGCAGCGAGTTTATCACGGTTGCAGACGGTGAGGTCTACTGTTGTAGCCGCACTACCCAGCCCAGCAGTTGTCAAGTCCGGTGTGACAGTCGACTTAATATAATGGTCGGCAAGATAGGTCTTAGGCGTTGCCACGAGGTAGACATCACGGTGAATACCACTCATGTGCCACATGTCCTGTCCTTCAAGATACGACCCATCGCTCCAGCGAATAACCTGTACAGCGACATTGTTCTTGCCTGCATGTACGTATCTCGTTACATCAAACTCACTGACGTTATTAGCTCCTTCGGTGTAGCCCACCTCATGTCCGTTGACATAAACGTATGCTGCCGAGTAGATACCATCAAAGTGTAGGAACACACGCTTGCTCTCCCAGCCTGCAGGTAGGGTGAAATCACGACGATAAGAACCCACGGAGTTGGTCAAGCCCGGCTTCATACGGATGTAAGGTTGATTATCTACAAAAGGATAGTCAACGTTGACATACATCGGTTTACCGTATCCGTTCATCTCAAGACAAGATGGGACTGTGATGTCGCTCCACGCTGAACCGTCTGTGTTAACATCATCGCCCCAACACTCGTCCTTGCTTAAGAGCACTGGCTTAGGGCCTTCGCTCCAACGTAGTCGCCACGTTCCATTGAGACTGAGGTAGTTTGCGCCCGTTGGTTCCAACCATGGTTTGTCATAACGCTGACCGTCGGCCTTCATTGCAGCCGTTGATGGGTAAGGCATGTAAGTGGCGTGTCCCTGCTCCTTGTTGCGCTCATAGACGGTAGCATTCTCCCAGTCGGCTGCCTGCGGAATAACGACTGGTGCCACCTCTTTGAAGTGTGCTATGGCAGCACGACTCTGGCTTATTTCCCATCCACAGGGCATTGGGTCGTTTCCTTTCTGCACCCCTGTTGTCACATAATAGGTCTGACCATTCCTACCAGAGACGGCACTCAGCTGATAGCCATTGCCTTTCTTCGTGATGTAAACCTGCTGGTTAGGATTCGTAATGGTCTGATCCCACATACAAGGGTAGCCCGAAGCCTGTTTAGGATCATTAAGTGCCATGTCAAAGGCCAGCTCGCCCTCGGCATTAACCAACTGATAACAGTCCGGCTTATTAGGCACTTCAACGAGCTTCCACTTCTGTTCGTCTTTGCCTTCGATATACTTTTGGAACGCAAGTCCCGTATCTCTTAGCCAAGAGTACTTGTAGGGTACGAGCACGTCCTGCGTGTTCTTGCCCACAGAGATGACGTAGGTCTTACCGCCTTGGGGCTTCGCATCCCACGCTTGTGCCCATAGCACGGAGGGTGCTAAGGCCATAAGCGATGCGAGAAGACCCATTTTTCTGATTGTTTTCATATCCATGAAAGATAATAGTTGTTGTTAGATGAACCCACACTCGGGCCTGTGCCGGAGTGTGGGTAGGATATTTTACGTGTGATTAGTTGATTACCTTGGTTGTAGACGTCGTACCGTTACTATACTTCATCTGCTTGATGTAGACCCCATGAGAGGGTGTGCTGTTGGCCTTTGCACCGTTGAGACTGTAATAGCATACGGTAGCGATGGTACCTTCTTGGCTACCTGTGACAGCGGCGATAGCGTTAGGGGTTGTTGAGACGATGATATACTTGCCTCCAGCAACGGTTGGGAAGCTAATCTCATCATCACTGATACGCTTCGTCTCCACGCTCTTTCCGTCGGCAGTAGTCACCTTATAATCCTTTGCAATACCTGTATATTTAACGACGCAAGGAGTTCCTACATTTGAGACAATCCTTATCTGCGTTGCTTTCGCATTGTCCCAATCAATGTCAACAGTGAAGTTACCAACCGCCTTAAGGCCCTTCACCGAACCTTTCTGCCAGAAGCTGGTAGGCAAAGCAGGGAGAATAACGAGCTTGTCGTTGTAGCTCTGTAAGAGCATCTCAGCCACACCCGCTGTGTAACCAAAGTTACCATCAATCTGATAAGGCGCATGTGCGTCCCAAAGGTTCTCATAGATACCTCCTGCAGCTTCGTTAGTTCCGGTGTCCCAGGTCTGCTGCAAGGCTCGTTTGATGAGGTTATGACAGTGGAGACCCTCGTAGGCACGGGCATTGAGGTTTATCTTATGGCCCAGTGACCAGCCTGTTCCGTGACCATCACCACGGGCTATCAAGGACGTACGAGCTGCCTCGAAGACGGTCTTATCGGCATCTTCACTGATCTGAGAGCAGGGGTAGAGTCCCATTAAATGGGAGATATGACGGTGGTTAATATACTCTTTAGTACCAATCTTATTTGGGTTGTTAAACTGTGAAGAGTATTTCCACTCACGGAGGTAAGTCTTTCCATCAGCGGGATTGACCTCAGTATGGCACCCGTCATCGAGCTTTGCAAAATAAGTAGAGAGCGAGTCGCGGAACGACTTAGACACCACGTTATCACCGAGAACAGCAATGGCTTTGCGCGTGTTGTTGAAGAGGTCCCATACTAACTGTTGACTGTGTGCGGTCGCATTCTCCGTTGGTCCGTGTTCTGGCGACCATTCGTTAGGACATTCGTAAGTACCGTCAGCAGCCTTGACAAGTTTCTTAAACCAATAGTCGACAGCCGTCTTCATTGCTGGGAAGGCCTTTGTGCGTAGGAACTCCTTGTCCATTGTGTAGGTGTAGTGCTGCCAGAGGTGCTGACAATACCACGCATTGGCTACAGTATAAGTATTGGCAAAGGTAGTACCAGAGCCATAGATGTTATTCTCCGTAGGTAGTGTCCATCCCGTGTTGACGTGCCCCATGTCTTTTGCAAAGCGACGCCATGTAGGTTTCACACATGCTTCTCGATAGATGTAATCGAGGAATGGGCGATGAAGCTCAGACAGATTGGTAGGCTCAGCAGGCCAGTAATTCATCTGTACGTTGATGTTTGCATGGATATCTGAGTGCCATGCTGGGGTGTTATTGTCGTTCCATATACCCTGCAAGTTGGCTGGTAGCGACACACCACGGCTTGAACTGATAAGGAGATAACGCCCGTAATTGAAGTAGAGCTCCTCTAAGAAGAGGTTGTCATGTTGGTTGTCACGATAGTTGCTGATGAGCTGCGGCGTTGGGATAGTGTTCTTACTATCAGCGAGGGTCAGCTGACAACGGTCGAAGAGCGACTTATAGTCGGCTTTATGGGCTGCTAACAAGGCATCGTAACCCTTGTTCTCTGCATTATTGACGGTCGCTGTGGCACGTCCTGCAAGACGGTCGGCTCCTGAGACATACTCGGCTGCGTCGGGGTCGAAATCGGTCAGGCCACGGAGGTAAACAGTCATACTATTAGCACCACTGACCTCTATCAAGCCCTTTGCATTCTTAGTGACACTACCGCCATCGGTCACGATGCGCGCTGCACAATAGTAGCTCTCTGGGGTTGTCGCACCCTTGTCATTCTGGCGTGCCACCTTCCCCTCAAAGGTTATTGTGGCCTGATTGTTATTATCAACGGTATAGTTAACGTTCCTGCCGTTCTGATTCTTCAGTGTGAGGGTGGTATTGATTCTACCCTTCTCTGAGGCTGTGTAGCGGATTACCAAGCAACTATCGGGATTGGTAGCAAAGTAGGTTCGATCGTAGGCTACACCATCCATCGTATAACGCACACCTGCTACGGCATCGTTGATATCAAGATAACGCACGTAGTCGGTCACCTTCGTCAATTCACGACTGCGTATATATAGGTTACCAAAGTTAAGATAATAACCGTAGGCTGCCGTACTTGTCAGTCCTCCGAGCTTTCCACTCCATAGCGTTTTATCGTTGAATTGTACGTCATCAATGGCTACATCGCCCATTAATGTGGCTCCGAACTGTCCGTTACCAATAGGAAGACAGGAGGTCATCCAGTTGGTTGCGGGCTTTGTGTACCATAGTGTGTATTTGTTGGCAGGGTTGAAGGTAGTAATACCAGACACGGGTACCATCTCATCAGAGGGCACGAAGCGCACCACATTACCGCCATCGCCTAAGTCCCAGAAGCTGATGTACTTACCATCGCCTGCTCCTTGAAACATATTAAAGAAGTTGCGTCCACTGGTAGACTTACCTATCTCGAAGCCGCCCAGCGTATTCTTCGACTCTACCATCGTAAAGAGTGTGTCTTTAACGGTGCGGCTCTTGGTTGCATTCACGTATGAATCGCTGACGTAGAGTATCTTTCCACTCTTGCTGACAAAGCTGTACTTACCATCTTTCTCGGCCACTCTCCACAGCATATCATCGGGATTACCGTTATGCAACGATGCTGTCTGGCAGGTAGCCTTCTCTCCCTTAGCACTTAGAAGCCAGTTGCCTGTCTGAAACTGAATGTAGTAATAAACGGGGTTTGCCGCTGTTGAGATGACAGGCATCGTATAAGGGAACACCATCTCGTCCTTATCAACAAACGACAAGAGGTTGTTGACGTCGCCTATGGTCCATAGTCCTAACTCCTGACCGACCCTTATCTCGGCCACTTGGTTCATGGCGTTGCTGCCTGTGGAGTCTGGCGCAAGCTCTAACGCTCCCTCCCCATAACTGCTGTTCGTGCTCTGGAAGATGTGGAATGAGGTAATATCTGTAGCCTTCGTAGCTGCCTTGAAGCGCGAACTACTTGGATTTGTACCATTGACATAAAGCGTGCGACCGCTCTTACTAACCAACTGGTACTTCTTATTACGGCTAAACCCGTCTGCCTCAACGATCTTCCATAACTGGCGGTCGGCGCCCATGACCTGTGGAACAGCCGTGCGACAACCTTGCTTATCGCCCTTGTCTTCCAACACGTTATTAGACCGAAGATACTTAACATAGTACCAATGCTCATTGCCTACGGTACTAACACGAGGGTAGCCTTGTGCCATCACTTGTCCTACACAGACTGTAGACAAGAGGAAAAGAGCACAAATACGCTTACAGATATTCATAGATATATAAAATGAGATATATTGTTATAATTATTTACGTTTGAACGATAAGACGAAAAAGGGGGTTGTATCAAAATCATATCAGTGGTCAACAACAGGACTGCACACTACGTGCTCCTATGCTTTACCTGCTGACAGGGCACACACGCTGGTACACCCTTGCTTTTGATACAGCCCCTTAACCCTATCAGTCGGTCAACAATGCAGTAATCACTCTTATTCTTTGCACTGATTCCCGACCGATGAGAGTTAGTTTATTCATTGTGAATTACTTCACAACAACCTTCTTGCCATTTACAATGTACAAGCCCTTTGCAAGACCATTAAGGCTCTTTGATACCAAACGACCATCGAGGGTGTAGACATAACCATTTGCCTGCTTGTCCTGTACCTTAACGTTTGAGATACCAGTTGCCTTATCCATCTCTGCGATTTCCTCGTCACTCAAAATGTCATTGATAGGAATGAACTTGAGGGCGTTATTAATGTCGTTAACCGCCCACTTACCCATGAAGTGGTGCCATCCTACGTTACCCCATGTATTAAGGAAGTTGTTTGTAGTTCTGTCACTGCTGTCACCGATAGAGTAGCACTCGCTGCCCTGGTTGCTGTCGAAGATGTAGAGTTCCTGTGGATCTGTAGTTGCTATGAAACCACCATTCATCTTACCACCACCGCTCTTGCCGTTGCGTACCCACTCACCAGCCTCATTCTTCTTATACATATCGTTACCACCAGGCATCTCTGTCTCGAATGTAACGAACTTGATGTACTGACCTGCCTCGTTAACGAGAACTATCTTCTTAGAATCAGCATCGAAATTTGTAATGTGCCATACCTTATATCTGAAGTTTACATCACCCTTTACAAGAGAGTCAGCAATCAGTGTATCCTTGTCAACAGAAAGAATCAACTTATTACCTGTCAGACCATTCAAACCAGTAGGACCGTATGTTGGGTTGTTAGCTGCAGGTCTGTTGAACTGGATGAAGTAACGAGTACTGTTGTCACCCTGCTGGAAAATATTAAAGTCGAAGTTCCAAGTTGGAATCTCTACCTCAGAAGCCTTGATGAAGTAAACCTTAGAACCAGAGTCGCCATTAGCCCAAGGACCATACTCATTACCTAACCTCTGACCACTATAGATGTTTACGTAAGAGTTTGCATCTTCGCTATCAACCATCTTAATGCCTGCAAAAGCTGCAGAAGGGTCATCACTATTGTCTACCATAGTGTAAGTTTTGAGGTACTCACCCTGATCGGTACCTGCAGCAAGACGAGGATTCTTACCCTCAGCCTCTGTCAAAGTAAACATTGTCCAAGTTTCGCCCTCCACTGTAACAGTGAATGTCCACTTGTCATCAGCACCCTTTGTACAAGTCCAAGTCTGCTTTTCCTTGTCACCTTCTGTAGCAGTCTTAGCTGTCAGCTTCTCGCCATTACCATTAGCTGTAACATAGCCAACCTTCTTGTCACCTACTGCAATGTAATACTGTTGACCACTCTCAGGAGTAGTAACCCAGTTCTGTGCGAATGTTGACAACGCAACAAAGCACAAAGAAAGTAGTGTAAAGATTTTCTTCATAATTGTAATAAATAATTGGTTTTTGTATATTTTTGATTACTTTTAATGCCAACTTTTAGGCGTTCTAACCGTTTACTTTTTAGGTTTATGATTTGCTCTGTTATTAGGTTTTATGCTTTAGGCTTCATTAAAGGAGTCGTTTTCCTCTTAAAGTCGGTCACAAATATAAACATATTCTTTTGAATATTCATTGTTGACTATACAATATTTAATATATTTAACACTTTCCTCTCCACCACTGATGGGTGTTGGGTGAATCAGTGGAAAATCCGGCCTCACCCCAACAACAGCTGGCCCCACACTCTACACCAGCTGGCCCCTCCCCCAGCCCCTCCCCCGTAGGGAGGGGAGTAGTATGTGAGGTTACCCCTACAAGACTGCCAACAAAGAACATAATGAAGCCTACATCCTTTTTATAGGGGTATCTCGGTGATTACGCCCCTCCCTTTTGGGGAGGGGAAGGGGGAGGGGCCTCTAACCCATAGGGGTATCTCGGTGATTACTCCCCTTCCCTTCGGGGGAGGGGAAGGGGGAGGGGCCAACTGGTAGTTAGTATGTGAGGTTACCCCTATTAGTCTGGTGTTAGGAGGAGAAGGGCTGCTGAACATACGGAGGACATATAGGGGTATCTCGGTGATCACTCCCCTCTCCATTCGGAGAGGGGCTGGGGGTGAGGCTTCTGTTGGCTGTGTGTTCTGTTCTTCTGTGTTATCTGTGAAAAATAAACAACTGCGAAACTCACTGGGGAGTTTTTTCTCTCACAGAACTCACAGATTTAACAGAACATTTTTTCGCACAGTTTCGAACTCACAGAACGCCTCCGGCATACAGAGTTCACAGAGCGTTATAGCCATTGTTGATATGTTTAAGGGACTACATGAAGCCTTCGTCCTTCTTATAGGGGTATCTCGGTGATCACGCCCCTCCCTTTGGGGGAGGGAAGGGGGAGGGGCCACTACTTGCTTTGAATGTTGTGTGTTCTGTTCATCTGTGTTCTTCTGTGAGAAAGAGAAAAGCCCTCCCTGAGTGAAAGAATACTAACCATGTAAATAGAAAATGTCAATATATTTTGCAGGCCGCTCCCTTCTCTTTTCGAGCAAAGGCCGAGTATGCAACAAGAGGAGGCCCTTCTACGTTCAAGAACATGCCCTTCATGCCACAAGAAGGGCGTCTTCTACGAGCAAGAAGGGCATATTCTCAAAGGCTAAACATAACACGCTGATTTCTTGTGGGTTATATCCTCGGTTGTAGGCGATGATATATGCGTGTGTTGAGGGTGGTCAGCTTGGTGGGTTGTAAGGATTTTTTATCACTCTGCTGACTCGTTTCAGATAGGGAGGTAGTATGAGAGGTTACGCCTACTGGGCCTCGAACATAAGGCGTGGGGAGTTTTTTCTCTTATGCTGGGGAGACTTTTCTCTCACAGAAGACATTCCTTTCTCTCATGGTGGATATTATTTTCTCTCACAGAACTCACAGATTTAACAGAACCTTTTGGCGCACTTTTCGAGCCCATGAGGGGGAGGGGCCAGCTGGGGAAGGGGAGGGGCCAGCTGCTATTAGTACGTGAAGTTACCCCAACAAAGTGGCTAATAAAAGGAGAGAAAACTTTGTTTATTGTTTGTAAGTATTACCAAAAAATAATAACTTTGCATCAAACAATAATATTCTCACGTAAGACGAAGCTATCAAAAGGATTAAAGGTTGCCCGCTGATAACTTACACTTTTAAGCCTACACCAGACAGTGTTAGGCAAAGTCATGTGTTTTGTTCACGATAGCTAACAAGCAAAGCTATTCGAGATGGGCTGAGACTATCATTTAATCTTACCAATAGTAGATACATTAGTATAATGGAGTGTTCCTTATTCAAGAATGATTATCTGAATTATAAGTTCCCAGAACCACAGTACTTGGGCGCGAAATACATTCATAGGGCATGGATTGCACAATTCATCCCGACTGACTCGTGCGTTGCTCTTGACGCTTTTGGAGGCTCACAATCCATTGCTTATCTGCTGAAGCAGATGGGGAAGACTACCTATACTAACGATTTCTTGAATTTTAACTATCAAATTGGTAAGGCACTGATAGAGAACGCTGGGAACGTACTTAACCAAGAAGACATTGACATCCTATTCTCTCCTAATCAGAACCCGACGGAATATAACCTGATAGAAAAGCTATACGCAAACCTCTTCTTCTACCCAGAAGAGGCGGCTTGGCTCGATAGCTTTAGAAGTAATGTGCCTCGTCTACAAAACACATTCAAGCAGTCACTGGCCCTGTCGGTCATGTGTAGGAGTATGACAAGGAAGGTTACGATGGGCCACTTTGCCCATACTCAAGCATTAACCTACGCTGAAGACCCTGCAAGAGTGAAGAGAAACCGCAGCTTAATACGCCCTTTAAGGGACATCTTCCTTGATATTCTGCCACACTACAATGCTGCTGTTTTTGATAACCAAAAGGCCAACAAAAGCTTTCAAGAGAATATACTGGACCTCCTGCCGACATTGTCTGATGTCGACTTAGTCTACTTTGACCCACCTTACTGCAATAGTCATGCGGATTACCAGTCCTTTTATCACCTCCTTGAGACCTTCGTCGAGTATTGGAAAGACAAACAATTCGTCAATGGCATCAAGCGTTATGAACCTAAGAGATATAGTGGCTTCGATAAAAACAGTGAGGCTATTAACAGCTTAAAACTGTTGTTTGAAAGGGCACAACATATCCCCACTTGGCTTGTTAGCTATAATGACCGAAGCTACCCAGACATAAATACGATGGTGAACATGATTGAACCTTATAGAAAAGTTAAGGTAGAACATAAGAGATATACCAATGGTAGAGGCGGGAAAGGTAGCGTTGCGGGGAGTAGCGAGATTTTATTAATATGTAAAACATAATAAATAACATGACAACCTATGAGAAATGGGACCACGAGTTCCGCACAAACAACCTGTTCGCCTTTAACAATAACGATAAAGCCTTGCTCTATCTCAAAGTGAGGGCGATATGCCGTAAAACACTGATAACGCAATTTGTTAAGGAAAACAAGCTCACGCTCAAATCGACGAAAGTGAAGGAACAGTTCCCCGAACTATATGCCTTGTTAGAAAACAAATCTGAGCTGATACCACAACTTGACTGTTTTTTGCGAAACAGGAATAATGAATGGTATAAAGAAATGGGCGTCGACGAGGATAAAGTGAGGACTGCTCTGCGCAAGATAAACGCTTATGAATGGGGTGGCGACCAAAACAACTCGCTCGACCAATACCTTGTTAGGAGATATGTCAAGGTTATCAGTGACTATGACACCCTCCAAAAGAAAGCGAAAGAGATACAGGCAAACGCATGGAACTTCGTTCAGACAAGTTGGTATAACAACTGGACATCCTACCTCATTGAGTCTATCTTTAAGAAACACAAGCGTGTACTCTCGGCTATTGGAGAGATAAAAAGCGTGGACTTCTTTATCGATAAATATCCAATAGACCTTAAAGTGACTTATTTCCCGAATGAGTTTATGGAGAAGAAACTCAAAGACAAGATAGGAAACAAGGAGCTTGCTTGGCTTAAAAAAGAAGCGAAAAAAGTCAATATAAGCCCCGACAAGGGTCTATCTGACGCTGAACAGCTCACATTCCTTAAAGAAGAACTTGAAAACCACGGCCATTCAAACATCATTGAGGTGCTTACAAAACATAAACAAGAGATTATTGACAAGGCATGCAAACATCCAGAAGAACTGATGGAATGGCTCTACGAAAACCAAAGTGCTCGTTTGTTTGGTGCAGAGAACCGCCTATTCCTTGTTCTTGTTGACACCAAGGATATGAAACAATCATGGAAGATGAAACGGGCTTTCACACTCATTGAACCAACTGTGAAGCGCTATCTCGATTCTTTCAATGATGATTCTCTGAAAATAATCGAATTTACCTTTAATCAAAAGAAATATACAAGTCTATCGGATATCATCTTTATTACAAAATAGGTAACAGCTCTCTTATCCTCCGTGCAAGGACCAAGACTTCTGTAGAGACTCCTCTTCTTCCTCCAAAACCTTTGTCTATGACAAATGAGTTGAAGGTGGATTGCAAGTGATGACTTTCCTCTCATCGCCTCTCTCCAAGCACGAGGAAGAAGCCCCCCCATCCTCTTCACGCCAAAACAACTGGCCGAATATGTAAACTATTTTCGTCCCTCTCTCACCCTGTCCATGCCTTTCAACGCTCAAAAGAACGCCCTTCAACGTTCGAGAACATGCCCTTCTTGCACGTAGAAGACGCCCTTCTTGGTACAAGAAGGGCATGTTCTCAATTCGTGTTCGTAACTCTCTGAGGACGTGGTGGTTATATTCCACTTCCTTTTCAATATTCCCATCGTAAGTAAAGGGCGACTTTGTCGTGTCCTGTAAAGGTTTTTCACGCAAGTTAAGTATGACTCACATCATCACAAAAGGGGTCGCTCACCGATTCTTAGCTTAGCTTCCTCCCACGTTGGGGAGGTTTATCTCTCACAGAGCACACGGAGGTCACGGAGGTTTTAAGCGCACGGTTTCGAGCCCACAGAACGCCTCCGGCATACAGAGTTCACAGAGCGTTACTGCTAAAGCTGGGTGTTGGGTGATGAGTGTTAGGTGCTGATGATTAGCTAACGTTGGCTGTAACGTTCTGTGAAATCGGTTGACTTAATGTCTCTGTGGGATGCTGTGTATTCTGTTCTTCTGTGTTATCTGTGAGAAATAGAACAACTGCGAAACTCACTGGGGAGTTTTTTCTCTCACAGAACACACAGATTTAACAGAACATTTTTGCGCACTGTTCGAGCCCATGAGGAGGTGGCCCCTCCCCCAACCCCTCCCCCGTAGGGAGGGGAGTGAAATGTGAGGTTACCCCTACAAGACTGCCATTAAAGGACGTAACGAAGCCTACATCCTTTTTATAGGGGTATCTCGGTGATTACTCCCCTTCCCTTCGGGGGAGGGGCCGGGGGAGGGGCCGCCATTTTTCTGACCCCTGTGTGTTCTGTTCATCTGTGTTTTTCTGTGAGAAATAGAACGTTTTTGAGATTCGCTGGGGAGTTCCTTCTCTCACAAAGGACATTTCTTTCTCTCACAGAACTCACAGAACCAGCAGAACCTTTTTGCGCACTGTTTCGATCTCACAGAACGCCTCCGGCATACAGAGAACACAGAACGTTATAGCCATTGTAGATATAAATAAAGGTGCAACATGAGGCCTACATCCTTCTTATAGGGGTATCTCGGTGATTACGCCCCTCCCTTTTGGGGAGGGGACGGGGGAGGGGCCGCTATCTTTCTAACCCTGCCCTTCCCCATCAAAAAAAGGGGACAAGCGTTATAGCTTATCCCCTTTGATGGTTAGACTCAGTCCGTGCATGATGTGCGACGACCGAGTGATTAGTTGTTTACCGAACCACCCATGATATCGAGCAACTCAGACGTGATGGCTGCTTGACGCGACTTGTTATACTGCAAGTTGAGTGAGCGAAGCAGGTCGTCGGCGTTATCCGTAGCGGTCTGCATGGCAACCATTCGTGCTGCATGCTCTGAGGCATTACTGTCTAAGAGGGCAGTGTAGACCATGAGATGTAGTAGTTTCGGTACGAGTGATGTCAAGACAGTATGCAAGTCAGGCTCAATGATGAAGTCATCATTCAGAGGAGTGACAGTCTCACTATTAGACTTCTGTGTTTCAGTCTGTCCCTTCTTCCTGAGATAGTCCTGCGCTGCTTTCGTCGAGATGTTCGAAGAGAGGTCGCGCACAGTATCCTCATTAAGTTCCTCTTCAAGGTCGATAGGCAGGAAATTCTTACGTTGTAAGACCTGGCTACCAGCACTTTTGAAGTGATGGTAGATGATTTCCACCTTATCGAACTCACCTTTAAGCCATTTCTGTCCTAACTCTTTAGCGATATTACGGCACTCCTCAGAGTTAGGTTTATCAGCGAGTTGCGGATAGGGATAGACACATTCATATCCACGCTTCTTCGCTGCCTCGAACACTTTTCGGCCTACGGGGTAGATGACAATATCCTTGTCGGTCAGCCCTTTAGCATGATACTCGTCGATAGTCTGCTGCAGGAGCTTGATGACATTGGCATTGAATCCCCCACAGAGCGAGCTGTTAGAGGAGAAAACGAGCAAGGCAACACGCTTGACAGGTCGCTCTTCATCGAACGGAGTGTCCGTATCCGGTGTAGAGACAAGGAACGTCTTTAGAATGTGTTCGAGCATCGCCTCGTAGGGAAGCATACTCTCGATAGCATTCTGTGCATGGTGCAGCTTACTCGAGGCCACCATCTTCATGGCACTTGTAATCTTACGCGTGCTCTGAACACTGGCTATACGAGTCTTGATTTCCTTTAAGGATGCCATTCTTTATAGTCTTTATTTGAATTGTCCGGCAATATTGCCCATGACCTCTTCGATTACCTTGATAGATGTATCTTCGAGCTTACCAGCAGCCAAGTCGTTGATGACGTCGGCATGAGTGGTGCGCATGGTGTCGAGGAACTGGTCCTGACAAAGGCGAACCTGGTCGACTGGTACGTCACGCATCAAGCCATGTACACCGCAGTAGAGGATAGCAATCTGCTCTCCTACTGGCATTGGGCTATACTGTGGTTGGATAAGTAGCTGGTTGTTCTTACGTCCACGGTCAAGGGTCATAGCGGTGACCTTGTCCATGTCAGAAGAGAACTTAGAGAACGCTTCCAACTCACGATATTGCGCCATATCAATTTTCAACGTACCTGCAACCTTCTTCATACTCTTTATCTGTGCGGAGCCACCTACACGCGAAACGGAGATACCCACGTTGATAGCAGGGCGGAAGCCTTGGTTGAAGAGGTCGGTTTCAAGATAGATCTGACCGTCGGTAATAGAGATTACATTGGTAGGGATGTAGGCTGACACGTCGCCTGCTTGGGTCTCGATGATAGGCAGTGCGGTGAGCGATCCACCTCCCTTTACATGTCCCTTCATACACTCTGGCAGGTCGTTCATCTTCTCTGCAATCTCCTGCTGGTTGTTGATGCGCGCTGCACGCTCAAGTAGTCGAGAGTGGAGATAGAACACATCACCAGGGTAGGCCTCACGTCCTGACGGACGACGAAGTATCAGTGATACCTCACGATAAGCCACCGCCTGCTTTGACAAGTCGTCGTAGATGACGAGAGCAGAGTAGCCACGGTCGCGGAAATATTCGCCGATAGCCGCACCTGCAAACGGTGCATAGTACTGCATAGCAGCAGGGTCGGCAGCCGTAGCGCTCACGATGATAGTATAAGGTAAGGCTCCACGCTCCTTGAGGTTCTGCACCAGTGTAGCCACGGTAGAGGCCTTCTGTCCGATAGCGACATAGATACAATAGACAGGATTGCCCTGTTCATAGAAGCTCTTCTGGTTGAGGATGGTGTCAACAGCAATGGCTGTCTTACCCGTCTGACGGTCGCCAATGATAAGCTCACGCTGTCCACGACCGATAGGTATCATGGAGTCGACGGCTTTCAGACCCGTCTGAAGTGGTTCCTTAACGGGTTGACGATAGATAACACCCGGTGCCTTACGGTCGAGTGGCATCTCGAAAGCACCGGTGAGGTCTATTTCCCCCTTGCCATCGATAGCCTCTCCAAGCGGATTGACGACACGTCCCAAGAAGTTATCATTAACTCGGATAGAGGCAATGCGGTGGGTTCGCTTCACGCTCTGACCCTCTTTGATGCCCTCAGAAGGACCAAGAAGGACACAACCAACATTGTCTTCTTCCAAGTTCATGACGATAGCCATGGTGCCATTCTCAAATTCAAGCAACTCGTTGGCTTCAGCGTTTCGAAGGCCATAGACACGTGCCACGCCGTCACCGACGGTCAGTACGTTGCCGACCTCATCAAACTTTTCCTCGGAGTTGATGCCTTGCAGTTCCTTAATAAGGATTTCAGACACCTCACTTGGTTTAATTTTATCTGACATGTTTATTATTCTAATTACTGTTTTAATTGTGTGAGGATAGCATTCAGTTTGCTCTTCACGCTGGCATCCATCCGATAAGTGTCATACTCAAGGATAAATCCACCGATGAGTGAAGGGTCAACCTCAGTGTTGAACTCAACTGTTCCCTGCGCTCTGGACTGTACCATCTCCTTCATCTTGTCCTCTGTCTGGGCAGAGACCGGCGTGGCTGTGACCACCTTCCCACGTATGATATGCTTCAGCTTACGGTAAAGCGTGACATAGTCATTCGACATGAGCTGTAGCAGGTCCTCTCTGTCTTCTTTTAAGACAAGGTCGAAGAAATTCTCAACTAACTTAGGACAGTCGCCACCACAGGCTACTTCCAATAGCTTGCGCTTCTTCTCCTTCGGAAGCATCGGGCTCTCAATCGTCATGCGGAGGTCGGACACTTGGAGGTAGCTCTGGGCAAGTGTCTGCATAAAAGCATACACCTTGTCCTCGATACCCTGCTCACAAGCAGCCTTCAAGAGCGCACGAGCATAGCGAACCGATATTACACCTGTATTCATAAGCGATTATTTACTTTCTGTTCCGTTAGTAGAAGTAACGTCATCCAATAAGCGATCGATAAACTGAGTCTGCTCGGCTGATGTCGACAACTCCTTCTGCAGTATCTTCTCAGCTATCTGCACAGAGAGCTCGGCAACCTGTGCTCGGATGTCGCGGATGGCAGCCTGCTTCTGACTCTCAATCTCTGCCTTAGCTTCTGAGAGGATGCGAGCACTCTCTTCGTGTGCTTTCTCCTGTGCCTGTCCGACTATGGTATCACGTGTCTCAGACGCTTCCCGAAGGATTTGCGCCTGTTTCTCACGTGCTTCCATAAGCAGCTCCTCACCTTGTTTCTGAATGTTAGCAAGCCTCAAGTTGGCTTCCTCGGCTTTGGCAAGGCTCTCGTCAATATACTCCTTGCGCTCGTTCACCATCTTGATGATAGAAGGGAAGCCCCATTTCCATAAGACGAAGAAGACCACTAAGAAGACGAGTGTCATCCAAAAGAGTAAGCCACTATCTGGCAATAATAATGACATAAGCTGCTAAATTACTTTTCTTACCAATTTTGATTCAATTATTCTTCTGCGCTGTTTAGAATACACAGAGGAGCGCAATGATTGCAGCAAAGAAGGCAACACCCTCTACCAATGCCGCTGCAATAATCATAGCAGAACGAAGCTCACCGATCTTCTCTGGCTGACGAGCCATGGCATCCATAGCCTGACCACCGATACGACCAATACCAAGACCTGCGCCTACGGCTGCGATACCTGCACCGATAGCGGCGCCTAACTTTGCAGTTTCTGCTGCTAATAACAATGATGTCAACATAGTTTTTTGCTTTTTAATTATTAATTGTTTTTGTTTTCTTGTCATGATGTGGGTGATAAGGATTGCTTGTCGCCCACTGCTTGTTTACTGCTGTTTATCCTTCTGCCTCATGGACACGTGCCAAAGAGATGAAGACGGCACTTAACATCGTGAATACCAGGGCCTGAATGAAACTTACAAGAAGCTCCAAGAGCATCATGAAGATACTCATTGCCACGCTCACCACCGTCATGGACGTACTAAGGACTATGCCCATCGTAGCCATGATGAAGATGATACAGGTAAGTGCCAACGCTATAGCGTGTCCTGCCATCATATTGGCAAAGAGACGCACCATCAATGCGAAGGGCTTAGTAAAGATACCGAATATCTCTATCACAGGCATCAATGGCACCGGAACCTTCAACCATGCGGGTACATCTGGCCAAAAGATATCCTTCCAATAATGCTTTGTTCCAGAGAAGTTGGTTATTAAGAAGGTGCAAACAGCTAAGAAGAAGGTAATGGTGATATTACCTGTCAAGTTACCACCCCCCGGTGGGAATGGTACGATACCCATGATGTTAGCCACGAAGATAAAGAAGAAGCACGTCAGAAGATAAGGTGCATACCGATCGGACTCCTTACCTAATGTTGGCTTAATCACCTCATCGTAGACATACATCACAAACATGTGCATCAAGCCAGTAAAGCCTTTTGGGGCCTTATCGGTCACCTTATGGCGACGACACCAGCGTGCTGGTATCAAGATACAAAGCATGAGAATGATGGCATCAATGAAGAGTACGCACACCGACTTAGTGATTGAGATATCGAAAGGACGCACTTCTGTGCCATCCTTCTGTATCTTCACGATACGTCGTTCATAGTTTCCTTTCGTCGCAATGAACAGGTCGGGGTTGTTTTTACAAGGTCGATAGCCCGCATGCGGACCACTCTCTAAGGGCTCCTCAGCGAAGTCTTCAGCCCAACCCATGTACCAGCCGTTTGATGTCTTCACAATGACTGGTAGATTGATGATGATGGGCTTATCTCCAATATTGGTTATATGCCACTCGTATGAGTCCTTGATATGTCCCCACAATATCTCCTGCAGGTTTACTCCCTCCCCTTTACTCTCTGACGCCGCAGCACCAGGTAGCAACAGGAAGAGCATCATCACCATGCAAAACAGATGCTTGAGATATTTCATTCGTTATTTATTAATTTTATTGTTCTTTTCCACTTTGTAAAAATAGAAGGTATCGAATACCAATAGTATAAGGTAGAATATCATGAAGATAACGGCGAAGCTGATCAGTCTCGTACGGTCCTTCACCACAAAGGCATAGACGACTATCACCATGAAAGCCAATAGCATCCGCAGTCCTGACGCTGCAAGATAGAACTTATTGAGCACTGCTGGCGACTGACTGACGATGGCCTTCCACGCACCTCCATAGATAGAGGCTGTGACAACGGAGAAGACAGCACTAATCGTAAGCATCGGTATGTAGGAAAAACGCTCTGTCAGCTGCACCACAAGTATCCCAATAAGATAGAGTGCAGCGGCAATCCACAGACTATACTTATAGTATTTCTTATAGACTTTATCGTAATCCATCATACTAACTATGCTCTCCGTCGATTATCTTACTTAGATTTCTACACAGAGGTCGACGTTATTCTTCTTCACCTCGACGAACCCGCCTACTATCTGAAGCTCCGTCTTCACTCCTTTTACGGTATATTCTACCTTGCCTTCAACGAGCGTTGAGATGATAGGTGCGTGATTGTTAAGGATTTCGAAAGGTCCTACTGCTCCTGGAACCATCACACTATCCACCTCACCTGTGAAGACAATCCTTTCAGGAGAAACTATTCTAAGTGTCAACATAGACAATTCAATTATTATTCTATTTGTACAAGAAGATGATTACTTAGATGCTTCTAACAGCTGCTTAGCCTTCTCCTTGACATCCTCTATCGTACCAACGTTCAAGAAGGCCTGCTCTGGTAGGTCGTCTACCTCACCATTCAAGATGGCATTGAAGCCCTTGATAGTCTCCTCGATTGGTACCATAACGCCCTTAACACCCGTGAACTGCTCTGCAACAGTAAATGGTTGAGAGAGGAAACGCTGCACACGACGAGCGCGGTTCACCACCTGCTTATCCTCATCTGACAGCTCGTCCATACCTAAGATGGCAATGATATCCTGCAACTCATTATAATGCTGCAACAGCTGCTTTACTCTCTGCGCACACTCATAGTGGTCCTTACCAACAATCAGTGGGTCGAGGATACGTGAAGTACTGCCCAGTGGGTCTACCGCAGGATAGATACCAAGCTCGGTGATCTTACGACTCAACTCTGTTGTTGCGTCCAAGTGAGTAAAGGTAGTGGCTGGCGCTGGGTCGGTCAAGTCGTCTGCTGGCACATAAACGGCTTGTACTGAAGTGATTGAACCATGCTTCGTTGAGGTGATACGCTCCTGCATAGCACCCATCTCACTGGCCAATGTTGGCTGATAACCTACGGCTGACGGCATACGACCCAACAATGCTGACACCTCTGATCCGGCCTGTGTGAAACGGAAAATGTTATCGATGAAGAACATGATATCTGCTGCCTCACCATTCTTACCACCATGGTCACGGAACTCCTCAGCAACGGTCAGACCAGACAAAGCCACGGAAGCACGTGCCCCTGGTGGCTCATTCATCTGTCCATAGACAAGAGTAGCCTGCGACTTCTGCAACTCCTCTTGGTCAACAAGCGACAAGTCCCACTTGCCTTCATCCATGGCTTTGCGGAACTTCTCGCCATAACGGATAACACCTGACTCCAACATATCACGTATCAAGTCGTTACCTTCACGTGTACGCTCGCCCACACCGGCAAAAACAGAGTATCCATTATGACCCTTAGCGATGTTATTAATCAACTCCATGATAAGCACCGTCTTACCTACACCGGCACCTCCAAAGAGTCCAATCTTACCACCCTTCATATAAGGCTCCAATAGGTCGATGACCTTAATACCCGTCTGAAGCATCTCCTTATGCGTAGAGAGGTCTTCAAACTTTGGTGCCTCACGGTGGATAGGGTATGCACCTTCCATATTCAGTGCCTTCATACCGTCGATAGGCTGGCCTATAACGTTCAACATACGACCCTTAATCTGGTCGCCAGCGGGCATGACGATAGGACTACCCGTTGGTACTACGTCAAGGTCACGTTGCAAACCATCCGTATTGTCCATGGCCACACAACGTACAGTGTCCTCTCCGATGTGTTGCTGTACCTCGATAATCAAATCCTGCCCATTTGGTCGTTTAACACGCAGAGCATCGTGAATCTTTGGCAGAACCTTCTCAGGATTCTCGCCCTTAGTATCAAAGTAAACATCGATAACAGGACCGATAATCTGGGAAATGCGCCCATTAATCTGTGACATAAAATATCTTTCTTGTTTTTTATTATTACTTCTTCTATATATATAATAAGGTGGAAGAGGTGCACTTAGATACTCAACTCGTCGAGTACCTTGATGAGCTTCTTGTCGAAAGGCTTGTCTGAACGGATTGCCTCAGACAATGGGACGTAGACTACCTCGTTGTTTCTCACACCTACCATAATATTGCGCTGACCCTGTATGATGGCTTCTATGGCTCCAACACCCGTACTACTTGCAAGGATACGGTCGCGAGCTGATGGCCGACCACCACGCTGCAAGTGTCCAAGAATTGACACACGAACATCATAATCAGGGAACTCATTGCGCACACGGTCGGCATAATACATCGCACCACACTTTGGACTCTCTGACACAATGACGATACAACTTCTCTTAGACTTACGTATGCCGCGCTCCATGAAGCGTGCCAACTGGTCGACATTCGTTGAGTCTTCTGGGATGATAGCGGCCTCAGCACCACTCGCAATAGCCGAGTTCTGAGCTAAGAAACCAGCATCACGACCCATCACCTCCACAAAGAAGATACGCTCATGGCTCTGAGCAGTATCACGAATACGGTCTACACACTCCACAATCGTGTTCATCGTCGTGTCATAACCAATCGTACTGTCCGTACCATAAAGGTCATTATCTATCGTACCAGGCAGACCAATGCAACAGAAATCAAACTCCTGTGCAAACAACATAGCACCCGTCAGCGAACCATTACCGCCGATGACCACCAGAGCATCAATACCCTGACTAACAAGGTTATCGTATGCTTGCTGTCTACCCTCCTTTGTTGTGAAACCTTTTGAGCGTGCCGTCTTAAGAATCGTACCGCCCTGACCGATAATGCCACTGACATTCTCGGTCGTAAAAGGCTTTATGTCACCTGTTATCAATCCTTCGTAACCTCTATAGACGGCCTTTATCTCAAAACCGTTATATATGCCTGCTCTGGTCACAGCACGTATAGCTGCATTCATACCTGGGGCATCACCGCCTGAGGTTAAGATACCTATTGTCTTTATCTTACTCATAACATTATGTATGTCTTAGACTCCCTTTTAAGGAAAATCTACTCAATCATCCGCAAAGATAGCAAATAAAAACATATAGACAAAGCCGAAAAGAAAAAAAGTTGTGAATTATGTCAGAAAAAGAAGATAAGGAAGCCCCCCTCACACAACACCCGACACAGAAACAAGCGGCCCCTCCCCCGTCCCCAGCTGGCCCCTCCCCGTCCCCTCCCCCGTAGGGAGGGGCGTAATCACCGAGATACCCCTAACGTCTTGCTGTTCGTTGCTTACGGTGCTATATGCGGTTGTATCATACCTTGTTCTGCACACTCTGTATCTTATTTGAGGTACATTAAAATCCTTGTTAATCGTGTTCTTTCTGTCATTCTTTGTCACTCTGTCATTATGTCTATAACCATTAAAAACACGGCTCAACATGTTCTTTCTGTCATTCTATGTCTTTATGTCATTATGTCTATAACCATTAAAAACACGGCTCAACATATTCTTTCTGTCATTCTTTGTCTTTATGTCATTATGTCTATAACCATTAAAAACACGACTCAACATGTTCTTTCTGTCATTATATGTCTTTATGCCATTATGTCTATAACCATT
>NZ_JH114139.1:105225-121944 GCF_000224595.1 Prevotella sp. C561
TTCTTTCTGTCATTCTTTGTCTTTATGTCATTATGTCTATAACCATTAAAAACACGACTCAACATGTTCTTTCTGTCATTATATGTCTTTATGTCATTATGTCTATAACCATTAAAAACACAACTCAACATGTTCTTTCTGTCATTATATGTCTTTATGTCATTATGTCTATAACCATTAAAAAAACGACTCAACATGTTCTTTCTGTCATGCTTAGTCTTTATGTCATTCTGTCTCTCATCATGTTCGCATCAAGGGGAGGAGGAGTTTTTCATTAGTATAATATGAGCTGCATGATGACTGTGGGCAAATAAAATTAAAAAAGTTGCTCAAATCGTTTGTAGAACACAAAATAATCGCTATCTTTGTAGCGTTAAAAAGTGCTGGTGGAAGCCCTCGTCGCTCCATCAACACTCTAAAAGGATTATATGTGGCTTGTACCTTTGTCGTGCAAGCCATTACTTTTTTAAACACGAGAGGACTAACCACAAACACACAGACTGGCCCCTCCCCCATCCCCTCCCCCGTAGGGAGGGGCGTGATTACCGAGATACCCCTATCGGCTTGCTGCTCGTTGCTTACGGTGCTATTTGCGGTTGTATCACACGCTGTTCTGCGCACTTTGCTTCCTTATTTGTATATATTGAAAGTTCAGTTAAGTATATTCATTTTGTCATCCTTTGTCATTTTGTCATTCTGTCTTAATACATTAAAGACGCTACTCAACTTCTTCTTTCTGTCATCTTATGTCTTTATGTCATTATGTCTATAAACATTAAAAACACAGCTCAACATGTTCTTTCTGTCATTATATGTCTTTATGTCATTCTGTCTTTGTATATTAAATTTCCGTTCAGTATGTATGTTTCCTTCGTGTCTGTAACCTACATGAAATCAGGAGGTTGCAAGTTGCGTTGAAGAAGGGCCTTATCAAGCATCAAGAAGGGCGTGTTCTTGGACGTTGAAGGGCATGTTCTCGAATGGAGAAGGGCATGTTCTTGAAACGAGTGGGGCTGGAATGAGGGTTCTGATGGGTGTTGGGTGTTGGGTGTTAGGTGTTGATGATTAGCTAAAGATGGCTGTAACGCTCTGTGAAATCGGTTGACTTAATGTCTCTGTGGAATGCTGTGTATTCTGTTCTTCTGTGTTATCTGTGAGAAAAAGAACATTTTTGAGACTCGCTGGGAAGTTTTATCTCTCACAGAACTCACAGATTTAACAGAGCCTTTTTGCGCACGTTTCGAACCCACAGAACGCCTCCGGCATACAGAATTTACAGAGCGTTACTGCCAAAGATGGCTGTAACGTTCTGTGAAATCGGTTGACTTAATGTCTCTGTGGAATACCGTGTGTTCTGTTCTTCTGTGTAAATCTGTGAGAAATAGAACGCACCCTCTCGATAAGATAAGACTCATGCAAGTCGTTGGGGAGGTTTTTCTCTCACGCTGGGAAGGTTTTTCTCTCACAGAGCGCACAGAGTTCACTGAGCATTTAGGCGCACGTTTCGAGCCCACAGAGGGCCTTCGGCATACAGAGAACACAGAGCGTTACTGCTATCGCTGGGGTGAAAACTGTGAGAAATAGAGCGCACCCACTATGAAGAAAAGATATGTGAGGTTACCCCTTTTGCCCTGCTAATGATAGGAGATGGGCTGCTAAACATACAGAGGACATACAGGGGTATCTCGGTGATCACGCCCCTCCCTTTGGGGGAGGGGACGGGGGAGGGGCCGCTTGGGGACAGTGGCCAGCTGGGGAGTGTAGTATGTTCAGCGGCTTCATCCTACCTCAACTCATGCACTGCATATGGTGCACCAGAAGTCTTTACCTTGAGGGGCTCGTAGGTGGAGGTGGCTGGATGGTAGATGGAATAACCCATTCCTTCGTCGGTAGACATACCGAAGATGATGTCATTACCCGACTTACAGATGGCTGCGGCCCACCCTGCTGTGGCGGAGAGGTCCAACTTCTTGCAGGTCATATTGTAGAGATTAATCTCGAAAGGTTGGAAGCATTTATCGTGGACATAGTCTGGTGGGTTGCTTGCAGCACCTGGTATGTTGAGGTAAGCATACACCTTTCCGTTGCCGCCATAGACCTTCACGTACGCATACGACGTCTTATTACCTTTGACATCCACTAAGTTAACATCCGCAAGGGTGAAGCAGTAGGATTTATCAAAGTCTGTTTCTCCTTTCTTAATACGCAGGAATCCCTCCTTGACACCCGGTTGATAGCCGAACATCGCTACACAGTAAAAGTAGATATCACCCTTCTCATCGATGAAAGGGTCGCCAGCTGGCGACTCACCCGAAGCCATTGAGGCACGAGGATCACTAACGACTTTGATTGGCTTATCGGTCTTTGTGTCAATCAAAGCCACGTAAGCACCCGCCTCACAGGTGTAGGTAGACTTCATCTGACTAAGTGCCACGTAGAGTATTCCGTCTCTTATGACAGATGCGGCAGGCTCTGGATTATTGTCACCAGCGGCTTTCCCCAAGGCATACTCCGCCAAGTCAATCTCTCCAACCTTCTCCATTGCGGTAGGGTCGATGATGATCACCTTTCCTAAACCAGAACAAGAGACGTAGGCCTTATGGTCGGAAGCGAAGGTGATGCACATTGCTGCCGCTCCACTGGGTAGAAGGATAGTGTTCCCTTCCTGCACTAACTTTCCCTCTTTCTGGGCATATTTATAGATGTGTTCGGTGTCGGTTATATACACTTTCCCCTTATATACGAAGGAAAAAGCACCCTTCGGCATCACCAGCGCATTATCGGTATTGAGCGAGCCAACGTTCATGTCTTTGAAAACACTTACGTATGTATTGTCTCCGATGTTAACACTATGGACGAAGCCCATCTCCGTCTTGGTCGGTGCAGGCGGTGTGTCAGGTGAGTCTTTGTCGCAAGATAGTAGTCCGACGGTCGTTAGCAGCATGATAGCTGCGGCTAAGAAATAATGTTTCATTGTGTTTTGATTAAAGAAGTTAATAATTATAAGCTCATTGCCCCACCTGCCAGTTTGTCTCTGAACAGGTTGAAGCGTAGTTTTGCCTTTAATGTTCTTCCGGGCAGAGGCATCTTAAATTCCATGTAATTCTCCTTGTTGAAGACGTTTTCTAACTCAAAGCTCAGTGACATGTTATTATGCCATAAAGACTGTTGGAGGCCTATCGTGAAAACATCATTAGACGGTATGCGCCATTTCCTACGCTCCTCTGCAAGCGAACTCATCTGCCATCCCCAGTCAAACTCGCCCACATGCGACACGTCGATATAGACTCTCGACAGCTCTCGGCGCCCTATCAAGCCCTCTGCATGGTACTCCATGCCATAGTTATAGTAGAAGGCAGGGATGTTAGGGACGTGCTTATTATAGGTAGGGTTGCTCGTTCCTTGTTCGTCATTAAACCATCTTTGCTTGTCTCGGATGTCCTGTAAGGTCAGATTAAAGTAGAGATAGACATTGCGTGTGACGTCCACTTTCACGTCGGTGTCCATTCCGATGGTCCTTGTCTTCCCTAAGTTCGTATAGATAGAACGTGTGTCAGCAGGGAAGAGCCTTATCATGTTCTTCATCATCATATAGTAGAAATTCGTCTCCCACTGCACCCTCACGAGTCCGCACAGTCCTCTTCTATCGACGATGAAACCAAGGTTCAGATTATTCCCCACCTCTGGCTGCAGGTTGACCGACGGTTTGATGCTTACCCCATTACCAAAGAGTTCGCCCGTATCGGGTATCCTCACGTTATGCGAGAACGACAGCTTCGCCCGCACATCCTTCCATAGTTCATAGCTGAAGCCCTCACTGAAGCCATAATACGACCGTTCCACACGGGTCTGCTTCGGTGCTAACTCGTCTGTTGCCTGCCCTTTCGCCAGCGCGTCACTGGTTCTGTAAATCCTCGAGTTAAGGTAGTAGATGCTGAGTGTCAATGCGTTTTGAAACCGATGATTAGCCGAGACAAACAGATGACTGAGCCCGATGTTGTTAGCAGTCATCCTACTTGGATAGGCACTGGGGTCAAAGCCAAGATAGTCTTTCATGCGTTCGTCCTTAGGAGTATAGGCCGAGTAGGCCGATTGGTCATTGAGATTAAGGGTGTGCCGACCCCGTGTATATTTCAAGTTAAACTTACTCCTCACCTCAAACTGCCGATCATGCGACTCGTTGAACAGGTTGTCATCCGTCTCTCCTACGGCTTGCGTGACTGTTCCGTCCCATTGTCTCCTCGTCGTGGCGGTGTCTGTCATATTCGAGCGGATGATAGGTGTGACGATAGTGTACTTCATATCTAATCCTTTAACGAGGAAGTCTCGTTTCTCCAACACGAGGTTTGGCATGATATTTATCCCTTTTGTATAGGCATGACGAGCGTCGAAATTAAGCGACTGTATCCCCTTCTTGTTCTGATAAAAGGCACATTCTAAGTCGAACTTATCAAAGTAGAGCTTCCTAAACCCTATCCCCACATGATAGAAATTGGCTTCGTAATAGTCGTTCCGACGTCTCACCTTTCTATAGGCCGACGCTGGCAGATTGGTCTCGAACACTGGCCACGACATCATATAGTCGTTTTTCGACTTATTCTTAAAGAAGGCCACGTTGAATAATATCCCTGGTCGGGTGAAGAGCTTTTGTCCACTTACGAGCGTCTTCACCGTCCCAAAGGATGCCAACTCTTGTGTGAAGCCCACCAAGTCGCACTCGTCTTCTCGTGTGACGATGTTGATGGCGCCTCCTAAACCGTCTCCGCCATACTCTGCAGGGACAATTCCTTTATACACCTCGATATACTTGATGACGTCTATCGGGATGTCGTTAATATCGAAGGAACCGTCGGGACTGTTCAGTGGGAACCCATCGATATATACCGCCACACGCTTCCCTTCTAAGCCATGAACCGAGATGCGCGATGCACTACCCAGTCCACCTGCTCTCCGAACCTTAATTCCCGACGTCCTCGTCAGTATCTCCTCAATGCTACTCGACCGTCCTCTCAGTTTCGCACCGTCCACAACTGTCACGGCCATAGGGCTTTGTCGTATCTGGTTTATCTCTGCACTCTGTGCCGAACTCCGCACGACAACCTCACGCAACGAGGTCGATGAGGGTTCAAGATAGTAGTCTCTTGTCACATCACCACCCGCCGCAACGACCTCCCTCAGCCGTTTGTAGCCTACTGCCGACACCTCTATCGTGTAAGCACCCGCTGTGGGAACCGTCAGCTGATAGTCGCCAGCCTTGTCAGAGAGGGTCTTCTGCTTCGTTCCCTTGACTGCTATGCATGCTCCACAGATAGGAGTCGACGTCTCTTTCTCCATTATCTTACCCCTTAACAGCCGTTGGGCCGTCACGAGCAGAGGGCATAGACACACGATCGTGATAAGGATTAATCTCTTCATACCTACTTATTGTTTTATGAGTTCCTGCCACCCTGCCGTGTTGTAGCGTATATATTCGGTCAGAGCCTGCCTCACCTCCTCTTGCTGAAGGTCGGGTCTCGACACAATCTCACCGATGATTGTCAGCCATGTAGAGGCGCTGATACGAAAGAAGAGGGGCGACACATGCGTCTCCACCTGCTCCATGTAGGCCCTGCTTATCGCTACTTGTTCGTCGATAAAGGTCTCACGGAAATTCTCTAAGGAGGTGCCCTGCGACTCAAAGAGCAGTAGCCTCAACTCCTCCTTATATAAGAAGATGATGCGAAGCATACTCGATAGGAATTCCTTCTGCCGTTGTCGGGAGAAATCAAGACGCTTTTCTTCCTGCTCACCCTTGCTGTGCTCCGCCATACGCTCGCCTATCACAGAGAGCAGCGGACGAAGGACAGCACAGAAGATATCGTCCTTTGTCTTAAAATAGTTGTATATATTCCCCAGCACAACACCAGACTTAGCCGAGATTGTACGCATCGATGTCTTCCTATAACCACACTTAACAAACTCACTGCGGGCGGCCATGACAATCCTACTCCGCACGTCTTCTTTTAATGTTTTCATAATAGTCTTATTAACGGACAATGTCTTGTTTTGTTCATAAAAAAAAGCGTATTGCATTCAATCTGCAATACGCTTTCTTCCACTTGACGTTCTATGGCATTTTAATCGTTTCTCCATTCTGTCTTCTTTTGCTGCAAAGATAGGCAAAGATTTCGGTCTTGTCAATACTTACTAATAGGTATTTTAAGTCTCTGTCGGCCTGTTGTAATGCGGTTGACGGTGTAGTCTTAACGTCCTTTCATTCCCCCTTTCTCCCTATCTCCTCACCCGCTTGTCAATAATTTTCGCCTGTCATCAAAGCAACACATGCCCTTCTTCGTTCAAGAACATGCCCTTCTCCTATCGAGAACACACCTTTCTTCAATCGAGAACACGCCTTTCTTGGGACAAGAAGGGCGTGTTCTCGAATGTAATATGTAACCTTCTGATTTCTTGTGGGTTATGAACTTGATTTTAAGGAGTATCACACTACTTTTTAGAAGGTAATTCACTTGAGTTTATGTAAGGCTTTTTTACCTTTCTTCTCATTCCTCTAAAAGGTGGGAGTAATCATGGAGTAAATCTTTGGGGAGGTTTTTCTCTCACAGAGGGGATTTTTATCTCTCACTCTGGTAAGTTTTTTCTCTCACAGATCTCACAGATTTAACAGAACTCATTTGCGCACTGTTTAATTCGTGGGGAGTTTTTTCTCTCACAGAACTCACAGATCTAACAGAACATATTTGCGCACTGTTTCGATCTCACAGAACGCCTTCGGCATACAGATATCACAGAACGTTATAGCTAAAGGTGGCTGTAAGGTTCTGTGAAATCGGTTGACTTAATGTCTCTGTGAAACCCTGTGTGTTCTGTTCTTCTGTGTAAATCTGTGAGAAATAGAACGCACCCTCTCTATGAGATAACACACAAACAACTCGCTGGGGAGATTTTTCTCTCACAGAGCACACAGAGTTCACTGAGCATTTTTGCGCACAGTTTCGAGCCCACAGAACGCCTTCGGCATACAGAGTTCACAGAGGCCTTTCAACTAAGATTGGCTGTAACGTTCTGTGAAATCGGTTGACTTAATGTCTCTGTGGAATACTGTGTATTCTGTTCTTCTGTGTTTTTCTGTGAGAAAAAGAACACACCCTCGATATGAGATTAGGCCTATGAGACTCGCTGCGGAGTTTTTTCTCTCACAAAGGACATTTTTTTCTCTCACAGAGCACACAGAGTTCACGGAGCTTTTTGGCGCACATTTCGAGCCCACAGAACGCCTTCGGCATACAGAGTTCACAGAGCGTTACTGCTAAAGGTGGCTATAAGGTTCTGTGAAATCGGTTGACTTAATGTCTCTGTGGAATGCTGTGTGTTCTGTTCTTCTGTGTTTTTCTGTGAGAAAAATATGTCATTCTCTATTTGTCATTATGTCATTCTGTCTAAAAAATCACACCTGTCTTCTTTTGTCATTATGTCATTCTGTCTAAAAAAACACACCTGTCTCCCCTTGTCATTATGTCATTATGTCTTAAAAAAATACCTGTCTCCCCCCGTCCCTCTGTTATTCTGTCTTAAAAACAACCCCATCTGTTACTCCTGTCCTCCTGTTACTCTGTCTTAAAAATTACCCTGTCTCCCCTCATGCCGTGTGTTCTCCTGTCTAAAGATGTATATGTTTGTATTTTTTATAAACTATCTATTATTTCGTTGCATACTCAGTTTTTTTATTAAATTTGCACAATTAATACAACAGTTGATTAACGGAACGAATTAAATTGATCAATCCTCTTGCGATAAGAAAATGCGTTTTCTTGTAATAAAGACGCAATCTAATAGAATGAATAAAACCAGAGTAAATAAAAACAAAGTTTATGAGTAAAAAGTTACTTATTTGTTTTGTCATGCTGTTAACCTACGTTTCAACAGCATTGGCACAAACGAAGATTTCGGGAACCGTGGTGGGTGCCGAAGATAACCAACCTGTTATCGGAGCAACCGTCATGGTCGTGGGCACCAAAGCGGGTGTAGTGACCGATGTCGATGGAAAGTTCTCGCTGACCACTGACGTTGCTAATCCTCAAGTCACTGTGGGCTATATCGGTATGGTCTCACAGACGTTGAAGGGCACTACCGACATGAAGGTGGTGCTTAAGTCGAGCACACAAGCACTGAAGGAGGTGGTTGTGACGGGTCTTACCCGCACCGACCGCCGTCTCTTTACGGGTGCTACAGACAAGGTAGATGCCGACAAGGCTCGCCTAAGTGGTGTGGCCGACATCAGTAGATCATTAGAGGGTCAGGCCGCTGGTGTGTCTGTTCAGAATGTCAGTGGAACCTTCGGTACAGCGCCAAAGATACGCATCCGTAGTGCTACCTCTATCTATGGAAGTAGCAAACCACTGTGGGTTGTCGACGGAGTCATCATGGAAGACGCCGCCAACGTGGGTGCTGACGACTTAGCATCGGGCAATCCAGAGACCCTCATCTCGTCGGCCATCGCAGGACTCAACGCTGACGACATCGAGAGTTTCCAGATACTTAAGGACGGTTCGGCCACCTCTATCTATGGTGCAAGAGCCATGGCTGGTGTGATCGTAGTGACCACCAAGAAGGGAAAGCAGGGTCAGGCCCACATTAGTTATACGGGTGAGTTCACCTCACGTTTGGTTCCTTCGTATCGTAACTTCGATATTCTCGACTCAAAGGAACAGATGGGTATCTATCGAGAGTTGGCCGATAAGGGTTGGCTAAACTTCTCTGATGTGCTCAATGGCAGCGAGTATGGCATCTATGGAAAGATGTATGAGCTGATAAACACATATTATCCAACCACTGGTCGCTTTGCTTTAGAGAACACGACCGAGGCTCGCAACCGTTATCTCCAGCGTGCTGAGTTCCGCAACACCAACTGGTTTAAGGAGCTGTTCTCATCGAACATCATGCAAAGTCACTCTATTAGCTTGAGCGGAGGAACGCAGAAATCAAACTACTATGCGTCGTTCAGTGCGTTATTAGACCCAGGATGGTATAAGCAGAGCAACGTCAACCGCTATACTATCAACGTCAACCTTACGCATCATCTGGCTGATAATCTATCGTTGAACCTCATCGGAGGTGCCGCTTACCGTAAGCAACGCGCCCCAGGAACATTAGGTCAAGATGTCGACGTAGTAGGGGGTGAGGTGAAACGCGACTTTGATATCAACCCTTATTCATACGCCAGCAACACCTCAAGAGTGCTGGATCCGTCGGCAACATACGTAGCCAATTATGCGCCATTCAATATCTTCCATGAGTTAGACAATAACTATATCGACCTGAACACACTTGATGCTCGTTTTCAGTTAGAACTGAAGTATAAGCCACTGAAAGGCTTGGAGTTGTCGCTCTTGGGTGCTTTTAAGTATATGACCTCCACACAGGAGCATTATGTAAAGGACGACTCTAATCAGGCTTTGGCCTATCGTGCGATGGCAAACGGTATTATCCGTGATGCCAACAAGTATCTCTATAAAGACCCCGACAACCCTTACGTACTGCCAATGACCGTCTTACCATACGGAGGACTGTATCATAAAGGTGATAACCGCATGAGTGATTACGACGTGAGAGCCACTGCCAATTATAGTCATACGTTCGCTGAGAAGCATATCATGAACCTCTTTGGGGGTATGGAGCTGACCAATATCGAGCGTCAACGCAATGCCTTCGAGGGTCCGGGACTACGTTATAATGCGGGTATGGTACCTTTCTATATCTATCAATACTTCAAACGTTCGTTGGAGTCGGGCAACACCTTCTATACTATCACGCCTACTAACTCTCGTAGTGTAGCGTTCTACAGCAATGCAACCTATAGTTATCAAGGACGTTATGTATTCAATGGTACGTTGCGATATGAGGGTTCTAACCAGATGGGAAGGAACCGTAGTGCACGCTGGATGCCTACGTGGAACGTGTCAGGAGCATGGAACGTGCATGAAGAGAACTGGTTTGCAAAACTCTCACCACTGTCTCGTCTGACGCTGCGCGCCTCATACAGTCTGACAGGTACACCTCCTGACGCCTCTTATAGTAACTCAACAGCCATCCTCACAGCCTCAACACCGTTCCGACTCTTCGCTGAAGACCAAGAGCCACAACTTGAGATTAGCGAGTTGGCAAACTCTACCTTGACCTATGAGAAGAAGAATGAGCTAAACCTTGGGTTTGATGCTTCGTTGTGGAACAACCGCTTGGGCATCACATTCGACTATTATACACGTAAGAACTTCGATGAGATAGGACCGATGGTGACCGCTGGCTTGGGTGGTGAGATTATACGAGCTGCCAACGTGGCCGAGATGAACTCGAATGGTGTTGAGCTCAGTCTCTCCTCTGTCAACATGCGTACAAAGGACTTCACATGGACCACCAACTTCATCTACTCGCATGCTACAACGAAGATAACAAAGCTCTTTAATCAAGGAAACGTCATGAGCTTGGTCAGTGGTAACGGTTTTGCAAAGAAGGGTTATCCTGCTCGTGCACTGTTCTCCATACCTTTCGTGGGACTTAACAGCGACGGTGTGCCTATGGTAATCAATGAGAAAGGACAGGTGACCACCGATGATATCAACTTCCAAGAACGTACACAAACAGACTTCCTAAAGTATGAAGGGCCTACTGACCCTACACATACAGGATCATTGGGAAATATGTTCACTTATAAAGGACTGCGTCTGAACGTCTTCTTTACATACGCCTTTGGCAACGTCGTGCGCCTCGACCCTAAGTTCAGAGCACGTTATAACGACCTCGTTTCGATGACAAATGCGTTCAAGAACCGCTGGATGGCATCTGGAGAAGAGAAGGAAACGAACGTACCAGGTATCCTCTCTAAGAGCCAGTATATGGCCAACACGAATGTACGCTTGGGTTATAACGCTTATAACTACAGCGATGTACGTATCGCAAAGGGCGACTTCATTCGTCTGAAAGAGATTTCCTTAGGATATGACTTCCCTGCCGAAATGTTCCAACACAGCATGATTAAGAACCTTGCCTTGAAGCTTCAAGCAACCAATCTCTTCCTCCTTTATGCCGACAAGCGCCTCAACGGACAAGACCCAGAGTTCTATAATGTGGGCGGTGTAGCATCTCCTATGCCAAAGCAATTTACGTTAACAGTGAAACTCGGACTATAATACTTACGAAGATGAAAGTCAATAAATATATTACCTACTTGCCAGTAGCTTTGTTATCACTTGCCTTTACGGCGTGTAACGACTTCTTGGACAAGTATCCCGACAGCCGTATGGACCTTAAAACACCTACGGAAGTGAGCCAACTCTTGGTGAGTGCTTATCCACAAGCTCACCCTGCTTATCTCACAGAGATGTACTCTGATAATACTGATGAGCAACTCCATAGTACGTGGAGTGCCTTCGATAGATTTCAGGAGCAGGCTTATCAGTGGAAAGACATCGATGACGTCAGCAATACGGAGACTCCTTACCAGCTGTGGTCGGCCCATTATGCAGCCATCTCAGCATGTAACGAGGCCATAGAATACATCGACAAAACCGTTAAGGACACGCAGACTGAAGAGGAGTATAGCGCACAGTTGGGCGAAGCCCTGCTCTGTCGTGCCTTCTCAATGTTTCAGTTATCAACCGTCTTCTGCCAGGCCTACGACAAAGCCACAGCCGATAAGGAGTTAGGACTGCCTTATCCAACACAGCCAGAGAAGGTCGTTGGACGCACTATGGAGCGTGGTACATTGGCCGAACTCTACCAGAAGATAGAGGCCGACATGCTTAAAGGCATATCACTCGTTGGTACGAAGTATGCTAAACCAAAGTTCCATTTCACCAAGCAGGCCGCTTACGCCTTTGCTACTCGCTTCTATCTCTATGCTCAACAGTATGATAAAGCGGTAATGTATGCCAATAAAGTATTAGGCGAACAGCCTACTGACATCCTGCGTAACTGGGCTGAGTGGAACCGCTTAGGACCAAGTGGAAACGTACAGCCAAATGCTTTCGTGGCTGCAAGCGACAATGCTAACATCCTCTTGTTGACGGTTCCTTCACAGTGGGGAGTCATCAGTATTCCTATTCAGGCTGGTAGCAAGTATGCGCACGGCGAATTGATTAGCAAGAACGAGACCCTCCAAGCTCCTGGACCATGGGGTGATAGCGGTTCGACACTGAACTATACAGTGCTATATAATAATGGTGTGTCAAAGTATTGTCTACGTAAGATTCCATACGTACCAAAGGTGATTGACGCTACAGCCGAGATTGGTGTACCTTACGGAGAGTATGCTGTTTTCAACATCGACCTCACCCTCTTGGAGCGTGCCGAGGCTTATGCCCTCTCAGGACAGTATGCCAAAGCGTTGCAGGACATCAATAGTGAGCTATCTGTCTTCTCAAAGAATAGGAAGCAGTTGACGCTGTCCGAGATACAAGACTTCTATCGCTCAATGGCCTACTACACGCCAACGAAGCCTACTCCAAAGAAGGCTCTTCACCCATCGTTCAGTATTGAGTCGACAACACAAGAGCCTCTCTTGCAATGTCTCTTACAGCTGAAACGACTCGTGACCATCCATGAAGGACTCCGTCTGCAGGATGTTAAGCGTTACGGAATAACCCTCTATCGTAGGAAGGTAGACGTTCAGTCGAACGTGACAGCCGTCACCGACTCTATGAAAGCTGGTGATCCACGACTCGCTATACAGTTGCCTCAGGACGTTATCACGGCTGGCATCACAGCTAATCCACGTAATAATTAATAAAGAAAGGTTATGAAAAAGTATTTATATTTGGTCGTTACCGCACTTGTAGGCTGTGGTGTGCTGTTGTCATCATGTAGCGATGACAAGATTGAGGGCGACTCTATCTTCTCGACAGCACCCGTGCATCGCAACCCATTCGACCAGTGGTTGTATAAGAACTACACCATGCCTTATAACATAGAGTTTCAGTATCGACTCAAGACAGAGGAGACCGACCAGGCTTATAACTTTGTTCCGGCCGACTCAGCAAAGTCGGTTAAGTTGGCTATCCTCACGAAGTACATGTGGTTTGACGCTTATGCAGAGACCGTTGGACTCGACTTTGTCAAAGAGAACTCGCCACGTATCATCGTTGTCACGGGTACTCCGGGCTACACACGCTACCGCACTGAGGTCATCGGTAGTGCTGAGGGTGGATATAAGGTGCGTCTCGGTAAGGTCAATGCACTCACTGATGACCAGCTGAAGGACTATGGTAGTATGACAAACTACTATTTCCATACCATGCACCATGAGTTTATGCACATCTTGAACCAGAAGAAACCGTACGATGAATCGTATGATAATATCTCTCGTTCGGACTATGTTAGTGGCAACTGGACCTCCATCCCTGATAAAAAGGCACAGAGTATGGGATTTGTTTCGGCCTACTCTATGGAGAACCCTGCCGAGGACATTGCCGAACTCTACTCTATCTACGTGACGAGTACACAGCAGGATTGGGCCACTATCATGCGCAATGCGGGTAATAAAGGTGGCTCTATCATCAACAGAAAACTAAAGATGATACGTGAATACATGAGTAATTCATGGAATGTAGACATCGAACTGCTGCGCAACGCTATCCTCCGTAGAGGTGGGAAGATTGGGTCGCTCGACCTTAACACGCTGGAGTAATAACGGTGTTCTGCGTATATTATCAATAAACTAACAATCAATGGTTTACGACCTTAGCCTTCTCTCCCACACAGGGACTGCCGATAGGCGCACAAGACGACCCACGGCTGCCGAGAAGACAAGGCCAACTGACCCAATAAAAGGAAATGGATAAGCAAATGAAAAAGGTATATTTACTGTTCATGGCTATCATGCTGACGCTCTCTCTGCAGTCGTGTCTGCATGACGATAAGACCACCTTCGACCTCCCTGCGGCCGACCGCATAGAGAAGAAAGTTGCCGATTACAAAGCACTCTTAGAGTCGGCTGACGAAGGATGGGTGATGCAGTATTACACAGGTAAGAACTATAGCTATGGCGGATATACGTTGTTACTGAAGTTCAAGAACGGCAACGTGACCGCTATGGGCGATGTGAAGGATATCGAAGCACAAGCTACTTCGGGCTACGATGTCGTGAAAGACCTCGGTCCGACACTCTCTTTCAATGGCTATAACGCTGTCATTCACCCCTTGGCGGAGACCTGGCTGGGTAGTCCTGACGGTGCGCAGGGCGACTATGAGTTCTCTATTCTCCGTGCAACAAACGATAGTATCTTCCTTAAAGGACGTAAGTGGCACAATGAGATGCTCCTCACTCGTCTGCCTAAGGGCACTAACTGGGAGGAATACATGCTCGGTCTTGCCACGGTGATGCAGGGGATGAACGTCGAGACCTACGACTTTGTCTTGGGCAATGACACCCTCGCTCAGGGCACACTGACGCAGGAGGTGAGACGACTCAACGTCACCATTGGCGACTCTACATGGTCGATGCCATACTGCACCACCAATACGGGTATCGTACTTCGTCAACCACTTGTCATCAAGAACAAGAAGTATCAGCATTTTACTTGGAATGAGGAAGACCACTCGCTGACGCAGGACGACCTCAAAATCATACAGTTCTTGCCGAAGAGCCATAAGGATATCGACTTCTGGATAGGTGAGTGGCAACTCAAGACGAGCCTCCGCAAACGTATCAGACTTACCTTGGAGAGGGGCACGGTGGCTAATACACTGAAGGGGACATTGAACCTCAATAACGTCAACTACGAGATTCTCCTCACCTACGACCCTGCCACTGGCCACTTGGAGTTGCCGGGACAGCCTGTTACCGACCCTACTTATAAGTATCCGGCAGGTATTCTTCTGATCCCAGCATCCGCTAAGGAGGGTAAACTCTTTGGTGAAGGAACGGGTAGTCTGTTCTTCACTTGGGACGACGACATGGAGCGTGCGAAGGCTGAAGACAGTGGACAGATAACGGGTCACACGGTTGACTCCTTCTTTGGAGTGGCTTACGGCGAAGACCTACAACCGGTCACTGATGCGCAAGGCAACTATGTCTATGCCTTCACACTACCTAATATTCAATACATGACGAAAATTAATTAAGGATGAAAAAGTATATTTCTTTATTCATGATCGCTGCTGCGGCCGTGCTCGGAACGGCTTGCAGCAACAATGAGAACGAACTGCCGGAGTATGCCGCTGGACTGAATGTCGTGAAGGCGGAGACGGCCTTTAATGTCGTCGGGGGTACAAAGGAGGTGAAGATGGCGTCTGAACCGGCCAAGGCCTACGCTCAAGATGCCTGGCTGACGGTGACGAAGAAGGCTGAGACGCTCCTCTTGACGGCAACAACGAATACGAGTCCACAGAGCCGTAACACGCTCTTGGTCGTTAAGAACGCTCAGGGCGACTCTATCACACTGAATGTTCAACAGGAGGGTATCACCTTTGGACTCCCTGCGGGGCAGGATATCTACACTGACGATAAGGCGGTGCAGAAGACAATGATTGCTACTGCGAACCTGCCTGTGACCTATACGACTACTGGCGACTGGCTTTCTGTGGACGAACAGGGTAGTGAACTGACCGTGAAGGCGACGGAGAATACTACGGGTAAGGCACGTGTGGGATGGGTCATAGCAAAGGCTGCAGGACTGGTCGACTCGCTGAAGGTGGTTCAGGCTGCTCTCTCCGACTTCGTGGGCGACTATGTTCAAACGGCGAAGATGCGTGACGCGAACCGTAACTTGGTACGTAAGACGTCTAACGTACGCATCGAAGCGACAGGAACGAATAAGGCGAACTTCATTGTCGACAATAAATACACGTGGCCAGTAGACTTTATTCCGGGCAAGGGCTTTAAGATGACGAATGGTAAGGTGGTCTTTAAGCATGAGGTGCAGACTGGGGTTTACGAATACTACATCTCTGTCATCGTGGCTGATGACTTTAGTAAGGAGCACGAGACGGCTATCAATGGTACGCAGGAGAGTATCTTCTTGGCTATTGACAATGCTGGTAAGCTGGGCTTCAAAGAGTACCAGAAGCTCGCTTCTGAGCAGACTTTCTCTTCTTACGGATGGAACCGTTTCTCTGATTCTAAGCCTGTCATGGGTGCCTACCGTGGTATCGGGGAGGTCTATGTGGAGCCGACAATAGAGAAGACGAATTGATGGTTCCAGTTGACAAGTAGACGAGTTGACAAGTAAACCAGTTGCTTGTAAAGACAAAGTATTTGTTAGACAGAGTAACAAAGGAACGGAGATTAGTAACACGTTAACAAGTTAACGAGTCTGCCAAAGGCCTGCTGAGACTGGATATAAGTAAGACAAAGTAACATGTGGACGTGTATCGGCAGACAAGGGAATAGTTAGACAGAGTAACAAAGGAACGGAGATTAGTAAACACGTTAACAAGTTAACGAGTCTGCCATGGGCCTGCTGTGACAGAGTAAAAGTAAGACAAAGTAACATGCGGACGTGTATCGGCAGACAAGGGAATAGTTAGACAGAGTAACAAAGGAACGGAGATTAGTAAACACGTTAACAAGTTAACGAGTCTGCCATGGGCCTGCTGTGACAGAGTAAAAGTAGACAAAGTAACATGTGGACGTGCTACAAGTTGACAAGTTGACCTGTTTGACGAGTTTACAAGTTGCTTGCGAAAAAGTAGAAACATATTGAGATATTTAGTTGACGAGTGAGTGAG
>NZ_JH114139.1:122095-129903 GCF_000224595.1 Prevotella sp. C561
TAACACGTTAACAAGTTAACGAGTCTGCCATAGGGCCTGCTGTGACAGAGTAAAGTAAGACAAAGTAACATGCGGACGTGTATCGGCAGACAAGGGAATAGTTAGACAGAGTAACAAAGGAACGGAGATTAGTAACACGTTAACAAGTTAACGAGTCTGCCATGGGCCTGCTGTGACAGAGTAAAAGTAAGACAAAGTAACATGTGGACGTGCTACAAGTTGACAAGTTGACCTGTTTGACGAGTTTACAAGTTGCTTGCGAAAAAGTAAGAAAACATATTGAGATATTTTAGTTGACGAGTGAGTGAGTTTCTAAACTTGCTCGCTCGTTTTCTTTTAACTGCTTCTCATCAACATTATCTATTAACCCTTCTACTCGCAAACCCGTTTACTTGTCAACTTGAACACCCAAGCCATCAACCCACAAACCCGTTTACTCGTCTACTTTAACAGCCTCCTCACCCACACTATCAATTAACCTGTCAACTCGTAAACTCGTCTACTCGTCAACTGTACTCCCCCTTTTACAGAAATAGAAAAGCCTCTTCTCCATTCGAGAACATGCCCTTCTTGCATGCAGAACACGCCCTTCTTGGGGCAAGAAGGGCATGTTCTCAAACGCAACATATAACCACTTGATTTCTTGTGGGTTACAGTCTCAATTTTAAGGGATATCACACTGCCTTTTAGATGGTAATTCAATTGAATTTATGTAAGGCTATTTTACCGCCTTTCTAATTCCTCTAAAAGGTGGAAGTAATCATGGAGTAAGTTTTTGGGGAGTTTTTTCTCTCACGGAGCACACGGCGGCCCCTCCCCCTTCCCCTCCCCCGTAGGGAGGGGCGTAATATGTGAGGTTACCCCTATTGGCCTGCTAACACGGTTCTTGGGTAGTTTTTTCTCTCACAGAGCTCACAGAGTTCACTGAGCATTTTTGCGCACAGTTTCGAGCCCACAGAACGCCTCCGGCATACAGAGTTCACAGAGGCCTTTCAGCTATTATCATTACTAATAAGGGACATAACGAAGCCTACATCCTTTTTATAGGGGTATCTCGGTGATTACGCCCCTCCCTTTTGGGGAGGGGAAGGGGGAGGGGCCGCTATCTTTCTGACACCTGTGTGTTCTGTTCTTCTGTGTTCTCTGTGAGAAAAAATATGTCATTCTCTATTTGTCATTATGTCATTCTGTCTAAAAAAACAGACCTGTCTTCCTTTGTCATTATGTCATTCTGTCTTAAAAAAACCACCTGTCTCTATCCGTCCCTCTGTTATTCTGTCTTAAAAACAACCCCCTCTGTTACTCCTGTCCTCCTGTTACTCTGTCTTAAAGAATTACCCTGTCCCCTCTGTCTTACCCTTCTTTCCACTAAAAAACATGCAAATTCTTTCCAAAGTTTGCAGTATTGGAAAGAATTGATTAGCTTTGCAAATAAACAAGAAGGTATGGATATAGAAAAGGCACCACATATTAGTAAGGACGAGCTGGTAGCTGCTATGCTTCATCAACCAAGTCGGCAAGTGGGTGAAATGATTGACAAAATCAATGAGACCTTCGACTATTGGGATGCGGTTAAGTATAAGAAGTGTCCAGCCGATTGCTCACCTCAGCAGTTATGGACCCTTGTGAAAGGCGCAAGGAGCAGATGTTCTATAAGTATATGGGATAAGTATGACATTAGACTGAGCTTAACAAGCTCGATGCAGAGGATGTGCCACCTTATCGACCTATGCTGGGGTGGTAGTCAGGGAAGTAACTCCATCATTGATGCGAACAACAAAGAGCAGTATTTAGACAGCTCTTTGATAGAAGAGGCCATCTTCTCAAGTCAGATGGAGGGCGCCGCTACAACGAGGAGAGTGGCTAAGGAAATGCTCCAAAAGAAGATGACGCCGAGGGATAAGTCCCAACAGATGATCCATAACAACTACCAGACTATACAATATATAGTTGATCATAAGGATGCGTCACTGTCTACCGATCTACTATTACAGATACATCGTCTCATGACGAATAACACGATGCTTAACCCCGAGGATGCAGGACGCTTTAGGAGTAATGACGATGTTGTCGTGGAGAATGGCATCACACATGAGACGGTGCACACCCCTCCCTCTTATAAAGAGATTCCGCAGTTTATAGACGACCTCTGTGCGTTTTTCAACGACAAAAACCCTCAACAATTCATCCATCCGGTTATCCGTGGCATCGTAATCCATTTCATGATTTCATTTGTTCACCCTTTCGTTGATGGCAATGGCAGAACGGCAAGGGCGATGTTCTTTTGGTATATGCTAAGAGAGGGCTACTGGCTGACAGAATACCTGTCTATTTCAAGAGTCATCGCACGGTCGAAGAAAGCATATGAAAAGGCCTTCCTTTATACAGAGATAGACGGAATGGATATTGGATACTTCGTTGCATATCATCTAAAAGTATTGGAACAGTCATTCCAACAACTACAAACTTATATCAAGCGGAAGCAAGAGGAGAAGAAAGCGGCAAGTCTTTTCCTGCGCATGGGGAACTTTAATGAACGGCAAGCAGAGATTATCAAGCTCTTTGCTGATGAACCCTCTGCAATGGTGACCATCAAAGACTTAGAGGTTAAATTCGGTGTTAGTCCAACGACAGCCAAGTCGGATATCATCGGTCTGTTAGGTGAGAAGATTGTCTCGGAAATCTCATTAAACAAGGTGAAAAGGGCTTATATCAAAGGAGATGGCTTAGACGAATTACTCTCTAAAGTGTAGGAAGCATCGTTGTCAATTCTTTCCAATTCTGCAAACATTGGAAAGAATTGGATTACATGACGGCTTTATTCAACCTTCGTGAGGTGCCTTTTTCGTTCTGAACACGTTTTTCATAAAACTTGATTAGGGTCACCAATCCTTGAACCCTTTATCCGACAGCCATAAACAGGCACTCATCGGCATCGCATCAGGCGGTCGCCTCCGTTCTGAGGCAGTGTTCTGAAGAAGCTGTTAGGGGCTGAGTGCGATTCTACGCATACACCAGTTCATGCAAAGCCGGTGTGATGATTACAGCTACAAGCGGCTGTTGTCGGTTTCCACCCATGCCCTTCAATAGACAAGTGGATGGTGAATATTACTGTTATTAGGGCTGGGATCGATTCTATACATACAAGATTAAGACTCGAGAGGATACAAAAAACCTCGGTAAATACCGAGGTTTCAGCGGTGCGTACGAGACTCGAACTCGTGACCTCCTGCGTGACAGGCAGGCATTCTAACCAACTGAACTAACGCACCAAGCATTACAGAAGGGGTTTCAGCGGTGCGTACGAGACTCGAACTCGTGACCTCCTGCGTGACAGGCAGGCATTCTAACCAACTGAACTAACGCACCAAAATGAAAGCGTAAAAACCCTTTTTCTGTTTTGCGAGTGCAAAGGTAATAATAAAAATCTATACCACCAAAATTAATCAACGCTTTTTATATAAAAAGTTACAATACCTCTCTGCACTCATAACAACCATCGAGGAATATCCACTCCATAGATTGTCTCTTATCTGTAAAACGCTTTGATTGTAGACGCTTCAATATCCTCAAGCGCAATCAAGGCACTATATATAATAAGGTGAAACACTCCCGCGCTCTCGTATCAAGCCCCGAGGAATATACACGCTTCGATAGGCTCCCATCTAAAATGCCTTTGGATAGAAAGCTGATAAAACTCCGTAAGCGCAAATAAGGGGCCTTAGATAAACAGTTGCATTACCCTTGCATCCTTATAACGACCGTCGCAGAAGATCCACTCCTTCAGTATTGCGCCCTCTGTAAAACCAATTGAAAGGAGGCAGTGGTGGGACACCTCGTTATCAACATCGACCACTGCATAGATTTGTTTGAGGTGGAGCATGTTACGACTGTAGTCTGTCAGCATCTCAATGGCAGCCTGTGCGTAGCCCTGTCGGCGAAAGGCTTTCATGATGATGATGCCCATCTCCGCCCGTTGATGCTTCGGATCGAAGTCCACAAGGTCTATCACGCCCACCGTCTCCTGCTGTTCGTTCTCGATAATCAATCGCACCTGTCCATCGATATAGATATCGTTCTTCGCATCAGCAATATAGTTATGCAATGCGTAGCGACTGTAAGGAACATTCGTGGCACTGACATTCCAGAGGCTACGGTCGTTCTCTATGTGATAAAGCATATCGAGGTCTTCTGGCTCCATCGCCCTTAGTCTTACCCTCACGTGTCGTTTTTTTTCCATGTCTTAACCTCCTATTATCTCAGTCATGGTAATGACTCTATTGTCTTTTGGATGGTAGAATCCGATGTGAACATTGCTGATGGGCTGCCGTGCGAAGGCGTTTAAGATGTCTTGATAACGAAAGCGACTGGTGTCGTAGGCCACACAGTAGGGTTTACTCTGTCGTCCTATCTGTTGGAGTATTTCGTCATGAATCTTCATCAATTCATCTGCCCCGGCTATACGATACTCTGCTGTCAGCGCGTTGTCGGCTGCGAGTTGTTGGCAGGCAAGCGTCATCTCCTCACTTCCCACAAAGATATAACGAGGGTAAGTGCGGCTCTTTGCGGTGCGGAAGCCCAACTTCTTTCTCACAGCGTGGGCTGTGGTGCGCATCAGCGAGGCAAAGGCTTTCAGATAGATAGCCCCCTTGATGGGCAGTCGCCACAGTGCGTTCATACCGCCATAATGCTTGCGGAAGAAGATGAGCATGGCATCATAGAAGACGTGGACATATCGGAAGCTCGACTTCTGGGTGCTCTCTCCCTTGTAGTGGAGGATGCGCACGGGCAGATACCAGTTCTCGTAGCCGCCTTTGAGCAGTCGATAACTGAGGTCGACATCCTCGCCATACATAAAGAAATCCTCGTCTAAGAGGCCTATCTGGTCTAAGGCCGACTTGCGAAGGAAGCAGTAAGCACCGCTGACGACCTCTATCTGTCCTGCAACCTCCCATGAGAGACCCCCCATATAATAATGTGCAAAGCGACGACTCTGTGGGAAATGCTTACACAGACCGACCATCTTATAGAACGAGACCATCGGCGATGGTAGGCCACGACGGCTTTCTAAGGCTCGGCTACCACTGTCGTTAAGCATCTCAACACCGTGCCCGCCTGCCTTTGGATGGCTGTCCATAAAGTCGAGCGACGCACGGATAACATCCTCGCCCACAACGGTGTCGGGGTTTAAGAGGAGTATATACTCGCCCTGACTCTGCCTGATTGCGATGTTGTTACCCCCTGCAAAGCCTAAGTTATGAGCACTGGCAATGAAGCGCACAGCAGGGAAGCGGGGACGAAGATAGGCTATCGAACCATCACTCGAATGGTTGTCGACCACAAACACCTCGGCCTCTATGCCCTCCAAAGCACGCTGCAGACTCTCTAAACACTGCTCGAGATAGTATTTGACGTTATAGTTTACGATGATAACACTCAGTTTCATTTACTCGTGCTCAGGGTTGTCTAAGGAACATTCATGCTCGCATCGCTTCTTGCTGGGATAGACGAAGAAGAGACTCAACGCCAATATCACAGCGAGATAGAAGAAGCTCACGGCATCACCAAAGGCATAATAAAAGAAGATGTTGGCTATCATTGGCAGACAGAGTAGCATCAGACGGACGCTACCCCACACAAGGAGCTTACGACTGACATGGCTCTCATCCGACTGCAAGAGCGTCTGCACGTAGCCTATCTTGAAGAGGAAAAGGGCAAGAGGGATAGCGGCAAGGGTCAAGAGTTGCATCAGGAATTGCAGACTGACCATCTTTGCGCTCTCTACGTCGGCCCAGTTGCCTGGGAGGACAAGCCGAAGTTCGTACACTCCAATGATTATCAGCGTGATAATACACGCACCATAAAACTCCGAAAGGAGTATTTTTCTTGTTTTATCCATAGGTTTGTTTAAGATTCAAGCGGGGTGCGGTTTAGGATACTACGCCCTAAGGTCACCTCGTCAGTATATTCAAGTTCGTCGCCAACAGAGATGCCGCGTGCGATAACCGATAGTTTCACACCCGTCCCTCGCAGCTTGCGTGAGATATAGAAGTTGGTCGTGTCGCCCTCCATCGTACTGGCTAAGGCAAGGATAACCTCCTTCACTGTGCCGCCCTTGACGCGTTCTACGAGCGAGTCTATCTCTAAGTCGTTCGGACCAATGCCGTCCATCGGTGAGATAATACCGCCTAAGACGTGATAGAGGCCGTGGAACTGCTGGGTATTCTCTATCGCCATGACGTCTTGCACATTCTCGACTACGCAGACCACGGAGCCGTCGCGACGTGGATCGGAGCATATTCCGCAGACGTCATCATCGGAGATGTTATGGCATACCTTGCAATATTTCACGTCATGTCTGACCCTTACTACAGCATCGGCAAAGCCATCCACATCGGCAGCCGACTGTCGGAGCAAATGCAAAACAAGGCGTAGAGCGGTCTTACGCCCCACACCTGGCAACTGTGAGAAGGCCTCTACGGCCCGTTCTAAGAGTTGGGAAGGATACTGTTGCATGCTTTTGAACGATTCTCTCTGACCAGAGAGACGAAGGGAAGGAACTACCGTGGCAATCCGTTCCGCTGGTTTCTAATAGTCGTATCAGCCATCGGTCGACAAAGGATATACGCTCGGCCTATCCCCTGCCGACTGATGGCTATTCATCTTACAGGCTTGCCTATCTGCTTAATCGTCAAAGAGATAGATACCCAAACCTATCTTCAAACCAATCGTTGAATAGTCATGATCCTTAAACGACTGGTCGAAGTAGATAGCAGGCTCTATCGTCACCGAACGGTTAAGGAAGAAGGCATAACCCAACTCAATGCCTGGCATGAGGTCGTTATAACTGTGGTTGGCATGGAGCAGTTTCACACCAGCACCCAAGTAGAGGCCGTTCTGTGTGATGTAATAACGTCCACCAACTCCCACACTGATATGGTCGGCAACAGCCTCTGAGCCATTATGCACCGCATCGACATTAGCCAGTACCATCACATTGTCCCATGGGAAATAGCCCGCCTTAGCCTGTACGCCTAAGTTAATACCGTCCTGACCATTATAATGCAAGTCGAGTCCTGTCAGAGAAGCACCCAAATAGCCCTTCCCCTCTTGGAACTGTGCAGACGCACAAAGGCTTACCATCATTGCTGCAACGAGCAGCATACATCTTTTTATCATTCCTTTAATATGAATATAAGTTATACTTTAAGATTGACAAATAATTCTATTACGTTTCTGTCAACATTCTTAGACAAAGGTAAGGATAATATTTGGATAAAGGAAATAATTGACATTCTTTATAAAATAAGGTGGGGTGGGGGGTGGTGGGTGGTAGGTGATGGGTGGTGAGTGTTGATGATTAGCTTAGATGGGTGGTGGGTGATAGTTGGTGGGTGTTGGGTGATAGTTGTTAGGTGTTGATGATTAGCTTAGATGGGTGTTGGGTGATGGGTGTTAGGTGTTGATGATTAGCTAACGTTGGCTGTAAGGTTCTGTGATATCGGTTGACTTAATGTCTCTGTGAGCCTTTGTGTGTTCTGTTCTTCTGTGTTTTTCTGTGAGAAATAGAACATACCCACTCTATGAGATAACACACAAACAACTCGCTGGGGAGGTTTTTCTCTCAACCTGGGGAGGTTTTTTCTCTCACAGAGCGCACAGAGTTCACTGAGCCTTTTGGCGCACATTTCGAGCCCACAGAACGCCTTCGGCATACAGAGAACACAGAGCGTTTCAGCTATCGTAGATACCAATAAGGAGGCAAAAAGCAGCCTACATCCACCTAACATGGGTATCTCGGTGATTAC
>NZ_JH114139.1:130017-133230 GCF_000224595.1 Prevotella sp. C561
GAAATAGAATGCACCCTCTGGTTGAGATAAGACCCATGAGAGTCGCTGGAAAGTTCCTTCTCTCACAAAGGGTATTTCTTTCTCTCACAGAACTCACAGATTTAACAGAACCCATTTGCGCACTGTCTCGAACTCACAGAAGGCCTTCGGCATACAGATATCACAGAGCGTTACTGCCAATGAAGATACCAATAAGGAGGCAAGAGCAGCCTTCATCCAGCCCATAGGGGTATCTCGGTGATCACTCCCCTTCCCTTCGGGGGAGGGGAAGGGGGAGGGGCCGCTATCTTTATGAACCTTTATGTGTTCTGTTCATCTGTGTTTTTCTGTGAGAAATAGAACGCACCCTCTGTAAGAGTAAGACACTAGACATTCCAATAGTGATTGTCAATATATTTCAGTTTTCATGCCCCTCTCTTTTCATCGAAAGGCCGAGCTTGGAGCAAAAGGATGCTTTTCTTCATTCGAGAACATGCCTTTCTTGCATGTTGAAGACGCCCTTCTTGGAGCAAGAAAAGCATATTCTCGAATGTTCTTCGCAACTTTCTGATTTCGTGTGGGTTGTAAAAGCAATCATAAAGTACGTTATACTCTTATTTAGAGAATATTTAGCTGAATGAACTGTAAGGTTTTTTCATTTCTCTATTAACACCTAACATTCAACACCTAACACTCAACAGAAGCCTCACCCCCAGCCCCTCTCCGAATGGAGAGGGGAGTGATCACCGAGATACCCCTACATGTCCTCCGTATGTTAAGCAACCCTTCTCCTTCTATTAGCAGGCCTGTAGGGGTAACCTCACATACTACTCCCCTCTCCATTCGGAGAGGGGCTGGGGGTGAGGCCTCTGTGAACTCTGTATGCCGGAGGCGTTCTGTGGGCTCGAAACTGTGCGCAAAAATGCTCAGTGAACTCTGTGTGCTCTGTGAGAGAAAAACCTTTACGAAGTATGTAAGCAGCCCAATAGGGGTAACCTCACATATCACTCCTCTCGCCATTCGGAGAGGGGCTGGGGGTGAGGCCACTGTACACTCTGTGAGAGACAACGTGTTTTTATCATCGAAACCATTTAAAAAAAGAAACGGCCGAGCCCACGCTCTACCGTTATCTCCGAATAATTATCGTCTCGCGACGCTAATGTATCTACAATCTTTACCTAAAATATAACTAAAAACCTAAATCTATTACTAACCTAAACAAATCTTCTTTCCTGTATGAATAATCCTGAGCAATCTTTTATTACCTGTAAAGACTAAACCTTGTAACCAGATAATTTTCTCTTGAATTACGATGCAAAGTTAGCAATAATACACATAACTTGCAAGTCAAACGACATAAATTATCTCTTTATCGATTAATTATTGACTTATATCAAACAATAAGTCCGCCTCTTGTAGTACGCTCAGACCGATTCTGAGCAGCACCACAAAGGGCGAACAAACATGTTATCGACGGCGGCGCCTAATCTCCAGACGCATCGGGTCTTGTATCTTTGCATCGACAATCAACTGCAGGTAGCGTTCACGGAGGGGCCCCACTCGCACGTTCTTGCGTGCCCGAACGGATGATACCACAGACGAGGGATTGCACGGGACACGCACGTGAAGCACACGACAGATGTGCCACACAATCGACTGAAAGTCCATCAACCGACCCTGCTGGTCGGTCAGCTGACCTGTCTCCCATACAATGTGAGCAAGTTCGATGAGGTCGCACTTCAGTCCTGTCCAATACAGTCCTTCTTCTTCGCTCCTATTAATAAGGTCGCAGAAGTTATTCACGAGCTTTCTTATTAGCTGTTCCTCGTCCTCTTGACTCCAGAGATGAGTAGTCTTCATCATAGTTTTCGCTCTTTTCATCATTGCTTTTAGTGTTTTTGATTGTTATATAACTGTGTTTCATCTATCTGCCTCCTCGTTTAGTCGTGACACTTTGTAGGTCAGTAGGAGAAGTCGGCGAGCGGCAGTGGCATCGTCCCTCACCGCAACAGCCTACTGGGGAGAAGACTGTTACGTAAGGTTGCTGCAAAGATAAATGACGCTTGTGCAATATATGTGCAATACCGAAAAATTTTACTTAAATAATCGTAACTGGGGAAGAAGTTCACGAGTTGACCATTTGAAAAGTAAGTAAGTTATGTGTGCTGTGCCCCATCTCGTCTGCTTTACATATTCTTTTCGCACCGAAAAGGCCGTCTATCACTCGCTTTCAAACGCTGGGGTCGGCACGTGGGGAGGTGGCCCCTCCCCAACCCCTCCCCCGTAGGGAGGGGAGTGAAATGTGAGGTTACCCCTACAAGACTGCCAGTAAGAGGTATCACGAAGCCAACATCCACTCAATAGGGGTATCTCGGTGATTACGCCCCTCCCTTTTGGGGAGGGGAAGGGGGAGGGGCCAGCTCCTTCTATGAACCCTGTGTGTTATGTTCATCTGTGTTCCTCTGTGAGAGAAAAAGAGGTCCTCCCTGAGTAAAAGAATACTAACCATGTAAATAGAAAATGTCAAGATATTTTACAGACTGTTCCTTTCTCTTTTCGAGAAAAGGCCGAGTATGCAACAAGAGGAAGCTCTTCTACGTTCAAGAACATACCCTTCTTGCGTCAAGAAGGGCGTCTTCTACGAGCAAGAAGGGCATATACTCGAATGCAAAACGTAACACACTGATTTCTTGAGGGTTATATCCTCGGTTGTAGGCAACGATATATGCGTGTTGTGAGGGTTGTCAGCTTGGTGTGTTGTAAGGATTATTTATCATCAAATGAACTCTCCTCTCTCACATACATCACACCCAACGAAAGCTGAAACGCTCTGTGTTCTCTGTATGCCGAAGGCCCTCTGTGGGCTCGAAACGTGCGCAAAAAGGCTCTGTTAACTCTGTGGGCTCTGTGAGAGAAAAAACTCCCCAGCGATTTGTTTGTGTGACATCTCATAGCGAGGGTGTATTCTATTTCTCACAGAAGAACACAGAAGAACAGAACACACAAAGGCCCACAGAGACATTAAGTCAACCGATATCACAGAACCTTACAGCCAACAGAAAGCCTCACCCCCAACCCCTCTCCGAATGGAGAGGGGAGTAATCACCGAGATACCCCTACATGTCCTCCAAATGTTTAGCAGCCTTTCTCCTTCTATCAGCAGGCCAAAAGGGGTAACCTCACATACTACTCCCCTCTCCATTCGGAGAGGGGCTGGGGGTGAGGCCTCTGTGA
>NZ_JH114139.1:133442-137549 GCF_000224595.1 Prevotella sp. C561
AGAGGGGCTGGGGGTGAGGCCTCTGTGATATCTGTATGCCGAAGGCCTTCTGTGAGTTCGAAATTGTGCGCAAAAAGGGTCTGTCAAATCTGTGAGTTCTGTGAGAGAAAAAACTCCCCACGAATTAAACTGTGCGCAAAAAGGCTCTGATAAATCTGTAAGTTCTGTGAGAGAAAGAACCATTACGAAGTATGCAGCAGGCCAAAAGGGGTAACCTCACATACCACTCCCCTCGCCATTCGGAGAGGGGTTGGGGGTGAGGCCGCTGTGATTTCTATAAGAGAAGGAACTGTCCTGCTTTTTTATCATGTTACTTTTTTGTCGCCAAACAACGCCCTTCATGATACGAAAAAGGTTACTAATCTGTCGCACCACAGGCTATTCACTTGTCTTATAACACGTTACAAAGACAAATACAAAGGCCAAATAAAGTGGGAAACAAATTAGTAACCGATAAAAGAACACTATAACAAAGCAAAAACAAGATAATTGTAAAGAAAAGAGACAACACACCCCTCTTTCCTCCCCAGCCGTCGCCTTGCACCTCCCTATTTGTCGACAAAACAGGAAAAAGCCTCCCTTATTGTCGCACATAAGCTACGATACTGTCGTGGAAAACCTCCCATAAAGTCGCACATAACCTACGTTTGTGTCGGTCGACAGCTTTGCAACCATCTGTGATAGAGACAGATACAATCAATCAACTAAGTCTTATAAGTGACCGATAACGACTGTCTAAGTTCAAGACAGGTGTGTTGTTGAAGCATTTTAAGTATAAGATACACCACACAACCAAGTCTAATCGGCAACCGCTAACGACTGTCTAAGTTCAAGACAGTTGTGTTGTTGAAGCGTTTTAAGTATAAGAACCACCACACAACCAAGTCTTACAAGTTGCCGCTAACGGCCGAACGGACTCAAAACGAGGGAGGTTGTGGGTGATTTCTACATACGAGAACCACCACAACCACGCCTTGTCGGCAATTGCTAACGGCTGAACAGACTCAAGACGAGGGAGTTATGGATGCGTTCTACATACAAGAAGTAACGCCCAAGGTGGTTGCCAACGCTGTAAGAATAGTGATAAGAATATGCAAGATATTCTTCCAAACTGGTTTATTCATAATTGTAAACAATGGTTTTGAACAATTCCTCCATACTTGTCGACGCACGTCACATCTCGTAAAACGCTCTGACTCATCCTAAGAAACGCTCTAACACGCTCATAAGAAACGTTTTAGCACGTCTCAAGAAACATTCTAACATGTCTCATAAAATGGTCCAACACGTCCCAATAAACGCTCTAACACGCTCATAACGAACGTACTACACCGACACAGCACAGGCAGGAACTGTAAGGTTAATGACGATATATTAATAAGGATCGGAGGAGCTTCGTCGGTTCTCCCCCACCCCCTTTCGCTCGGTTGCGACCGTCGTTCAACGCTCAGCCTCAACGACTTAGCAACCCAGAACGGCCACTACATCCATCGGCTCAAGCCTCATCGACTACGCATGAGACTCGCCCGACGGAGTAGACTCACCAGCCACAGGACCCGCTGAAGGCGTTGAGGTCTTGTCCTTACCGCCCTTCTTGCTGCCCTTCTTAGGCTTGGCAGCAGCGATAGGCGAGTCATACTGCTCGGCCTCCTGCACTCGCAAACCGTCGAGAAGTTTGTTGACACGACGATGAGAAGCGTCCACCCTCACCGCAGGGACAAAGATAACGTGAGCACCAAAGATGTCGCGCTGTGGATTGAAGTCCTTTGCCTTCTCAACACCAGACGAATGGATGCCCACACGAAAGGTTCCCAATCCGTCGAGCTTCACACGGTTTCCAGCCTTGAGCACCTGGTTCATCTCGAACACCAACGCACTGATAACTGCCAGAATATCAGGCTCTGTGACGGTGCAACGGGCACTCACACGGTTAGCAAGGTCTTTCACGCCAACAAGGTCGGGACTGATTGCGCGAGCATACCAATACCCCTTGTGCTTACTGTTACTACGATTGTCTTGATACATACGGAATTTGATTGACATAACTTGAATGATTTTAATAAGTGAAACAATTAAATTAAGGACATCTATGCATAGTTCATGACCTATTCTAAACAATGGCTTGCATGCCTGTCAGCTGCCTCTCCACTCCACCCTCCCCCCACCACGGATTGAGGGGAGGGACATCTACACGGAAAGTAACTGCGACAAAAAAGTGTAAAATTAAGTAAACAAGTGAACAAGTAAACATGTAAATGCGTAAACGAGTAAACAAGTAAACACATAAACAAGCGAACAAGTAAACATGTAAAAAGACAAATAACTAAACAAGCAAAAGCCTAAAAACGTATAAAAATATAAAGGTAAAAGTTGGAAAACACAAAAACGTAAAAACATACTTCACCATAAACATAAAGGATTAAAAATATGAAAAGATATTCACGTAAATAATTAAAATATTACTGTTCAGCGTCTTGAAGGACCTACCCCACCGTTTCGGCGACAAAAAAGTGAATTGTTTTGCCCTCGCTCTGACGCCTATTTCTCCCCGAGAATCTGGTGTCTGTTCCTCCCATCCCGCCTATAACTGATGTGGATCCATCGCTTACAGGTGGCCTCCAACGGCTCCAAAATCATCTGATCGAAGTCTGTTTGGCGAAGCACAGTAGCGTATTTTCGACACATCTCTGCCCCTGTGACATGGATATCCACCGCCTCACCCCGCAGGTGTTGGGAGTCGAAGGCCCCATGAATGGCCTTATTCAGCACTGGCGAACGGTAGCCACTCGTGACAATAACACGCCCAACATGACGGCGGAGGGGTTCGAGCACACACTCGCAAAGGGCCTTGAGATTTTCCATCACTTCCTCGCGTAGCACCTCACCATCGCGCCCCTCCGTCTTAGGCACGTTCTTTATCCGCCGCTTCACAGCCTCACCCGAGCGCATCATCTCGCCCACCGTGAAATGTGGTGAGAGTCGTTCGCTAAGGTCTATCTCGTTAAAAAGATTATCGTTCATCATATACCTTATATATAATAGATTGTTTGACTTCTCATTGTCTGGTCCATCTCCTACCGACAGCCTCGTCCTCCTCAGCCCCACCAGTCGTCGAATGCCCAGCCTGTCACCGTTTTCATTCCTGATGACGATGCAAAGGTACAACACAAAAAAGCCGATCGCAAGCAGGATATATGTAGTAATATAAGTAGCCAGACAGGGTAGTTTTTGAAGACAGAATAACAGGGGGACGGGGCGAGACAGGTGCATTTTTTAGACAGAATGACATAATGACAAAGGGAGATAGGGTAATTTTGAGGACAGAGTAACAGGGGACAGGAGTAACAGAAGGGGTGGTCTTGAAGACAGAATAACAGGGGACGGGGGAGACAGGTGTGGTTTTTTAGACAGAATGACATAATGACAAAGGGAGACAGGGTAATTTTGAAGACAGAGTAACAGGAGGACAGAGGTAACAGAAGGAGTGGTCTTGAAGACAGAATAACAGGGGAACGGGGGGAGATAGGTGTATTTTTTTAGACAGAATGACATAATGACAAAAGAAGAATGACATATTTTTTCTCACAGAGAACACAGATGAACAGAACACGCAAAGGTCAGAAAGATAGCGGCCCCTCCCCCGAGAGGGTGTGTCAAAATTGATACATCCTCTTTTTGTTCTTCCTTTACCTTGTCTACGACATAATTCGTTATTTACTGCAGCTATGCTGCTAATTTCATATAAAATGATTTATTGGGCTTTAAATAGCCTATATAAACTTGTATAGAGTATCTGAAGGTTACAAAAAGTACCTCCATAACGGCTTTTAGTTCCTTGAGATTAGTTTTTCTACACATTTTCCCTATGTTAAAGGCAATAGCGAAGAAGGCAAAGTCCATATTGACCTTGTCTTTTCCAAAATGCCTAAACCTCTTATAGGCTTTATTATATTTTGTTTGTCCAAAAACAGCTTCAGGTTCTATGCACCTTCGTCCTCGATGCTTGATGCCTTCTTCTGAGGTCAGTAGTTCCCGTGCCTTTTGTTTATAGTGCTGTAGTTGGTGGTTTACTTCTATAATTCTGTTCCCTCTTGCCTTAAAACATGA
>NZ_JH114139.1:137813-150038 GCF_000224595.1 Prevotella sp. C561
CTGGGCTTATAAAGCTTGTAGACATTATCCAACATAAGATTATCCACCAAGGCATCTAAAAGACGAACAGGGTCATCTTCTGCGATATCCTTATCGATTCTTTGAGGAAAAAGAATCATTTTCTTGTGTATGTAAGAACGAAAGTGTACCTTTGTCATAATGAGATTTTTTGAATGCCTAAAGGTACAAAAACTTTAGGAAATAGCAAAGCCCTGGCTTGAGAAAGTCGGGGCTTTGTGCATAAAAAAAGAGGATGTGGACATTTTGACACACCCTCAGTAATCACCGAGATACCCATGTGAGGTGGATGTAGGCTGCTTTTGCCTCCTTATTGGTATCTACGATAGCTGAAACGCTCTGTGTTCTCTGTATGCCGAAGGCCTTCTGTGTGCTCGAAACCGTGCGCTTAAAACCTCCGTGACCTCCGTGTGCTCTGTGAGAGAAAAAACTCCCCAGCGAATCTCAAGCGTTATTTCTCACATGGAGGGTGCGTTCTATTTCTCACAGAAGAACACAGATGAACAGAACACACAAAGGTCCACAGAGACATTAAGTCAACCGATATCACAGAACGTTACAGCTAATCTTAGTTGAAAGGCCTCTGTGACCTCTGTATGCCGAAGGCCTTCTGTGGGATCGAAATGTGCGCCAAAAACCTCCGTGAACTCTGTGCGCTCTGTGAGAGAAAAAACTCCCCAGCGAGTCTCGCAATTGTTCTTTTTCTCACAGAGAACACAGATGAACAGAACACACAGGGTTTCACAGAGACATTAAGTCAACCGATTACACAGAACCTTACAACCACAGAAGCCTCACCCCCCTGCCCCACTCATTTCAAGAACATGCCCTTCTCCATTTGAGAACATGCCCTTCAACGTCCAAGAACACGCCCTTCTTGATGCTTGAGAACGCCCTTCTTCAACGCAGTCTGCAACATCTTGATTTCATGTAGGTTACAGAGATGAATGAAACATACATACTGAACGGAAATTTAATATACAAAGACAGAATGACAGAAAGACATAGTTAGGCTGAATGAACATACAGAGTAAAGACTATAACCTACCTAATCACTAAAAGATAGGTCACCTAATTACGATTTACACGAATGCAAATAACACCACAAGCAACGAACAGCAAGACGGTAGGGGTAGCTCGGTGATCACGCCCCTCCCTGCGGGGGAGGGGTCGGGGGAGGGGCCAGTTGTTGTTGAGAGAGGGGCCAGTTGTTGCGGGGGAGGGGCCGCTCATTCCTTTATATTTATAGACAGAATGACAGAGTGAGCTAACTTGCTTTATTTACTGGGTGTCCTCAATTCCTCAATGGCTGGTAAATTGTTGGCTGACCAACGAGATGGTGATTATCACATCTACCTCGAGCATATACGCAACCAGCCTATTCCGCTTACGACATCCAAGCAGCAAGAGGAGATAGCTCAGCTCGTCAGAATCATTATGGATAAGACACATGACGGGAAAGACAGTGTAACGAAGCAACAAAAAGTCAGTCAGATAGTTCCCACACTATACACATAATCTACCCGCACTATTTACTGATTAATGCGTATTTACGCTGAAAAAACGGATAGGTTGTTGATATTGTGAGAAAATGAGACATATCTTTGTAATCGCAAAGACTGCGTTTTTACGCATAAATAACTAATAGGAATGAATATAGAACGACCCATTTATCTACAAAGGCTAATGGACCGACGCCAGAATGGAATGATATAGTTCGTTACAGGATTGCGTCAGAATGGCAAATCGTATCTACTCTTTACACCGTTCTACGAGTATCTTCTCAACACATCAACACGATTCTCAACTTTGAACAAGTAGCCGTATTTGAAGATATTTTGGACTCATCCGAAATATGGAGTAATAAACTAAAACTCTTACATATAAGGCACACAGAGTCACGGAGGGGACGGAGGTAACGCAATGTCACGGAGGTGCCGAGGGCACAAAGAGCGACGGAGGTGTAGCATACAGATTCTTGATAAATACTTTGAAATAAATGCTTTGTATATAAATTGCTAATAGAATTGGCAAACAAGCTCCGTTGCTCTGTGCACCGACGGTGCCTCTGTTACTACTATAGCTTTGTATTTAATAATCCTCTGTTCTCTCCGTGTCTCCGTGTGACATTGCTTCAAACTCTAAACACAAGTGGCAAACCTTATCACTCCAAAATCCTGAAGACTCATATTTTGGTCTCATGTCTGCTCTTTAATATTTCTAAGCGAAACAAGAAACCAAAGATCCTCAAACAATAAAGTTCAAAGGCAAGTCACCTCGATTTTAATATGTAGCATTGCGGATATAACCTTTAGCACTCTTGCCTTGTCTTTTGTTGTCGTTGGAACCGTCACCCATCTATTGTCACCTATCTGAACCTGATACTTAGTCTGTTGTGTAGAAGTAATAAGATCATAACTACCCCATGGGATATGCTTGCGCATAATGGTTTCTACGCCCAACTTCTTTATCGTCCCAAGATAGGTTTCCGAGGCTCTTACACTATCAAAACATTCACCATCGGCAAACCTTACAACAAGGCGGTCTCGTGTGCGCTGCTTCTTCTCCGTCGTAGATGCGGCCTGCACCTCAAAGCCTACACCCATCTCTAAGACAAGCCCTAAGGAGAGTTGTTGACTGATAGAACGAAGTTGCATATAGCGCGTCTCCGTGTCAGCCTGTGTATTAAGATACCAACCGTCACAGATGGGCTTCATCCACTCCTTATACTGTGGATAGATGGTCTTAGATAGTAATGGGAGGTGACACATCGTCATTTCTATTGAGGGGAACCGCTCGGCTCCTATCTCTACCAAAGCCTCTATCATCGTGTTTACTGATTTGCTACAACAGATTACCTTCCCATCAGGAAAGGTGACACGAAGTAATTTCTTCTTTGCTCTTTGACGTAATCTTTCTACTTCCATCTTTACTTAATAAGAATTAGAAATTAGTTAAACGAATATTTACTACAGAAACCTTATTGCCTTACAAGGATAAAATAGCTCTAAAGGTTGACTTTTTATCCTACTCCTAAGATTGAAAAAAGTTTCATATCACTTTTGTGTACAGCTCATAACATTCTCTTAATATCGAGAAAACGATACCATTTCTATAATAAAAAGTATTTATCTATCTATAGATTATAGCCGTTTAGATGTAAGCATAGGTCTTTATTGCATACAAATATCGTAATAATATTTTAATTACACAAGATATTATCTTTCTTTTTTGCGCCAGAACACAATAACACGAGCCGTTACTTACTTGGTCTCCACAACCTACTCAAAAGAAAGAGCCGCAAGGATACGGCTCTATATAAGGTAGGACGGCTGCGGAGCTTGAAGTTATCGTACTTATATGCAGACGCTCATCCTACTGTAAAGAGGGCGGTACAGCATCCCTGTTAGAAATCCTTTCCAACATAGCCTCTGCGTTCTCTACTGCAAAGATACAATATTATCAACCAAAATACAAGTAAAACTCATGGTTTTTCTACCTGTCTGTATATTCCAATTCACTCATCCCCGTACTTTCTCCCCATACATATTTAATGCTAAAACGTTGACTCAACAGCTAAATACATTACCTGCAAACATTCCTGTAATTTGCTACCATGTAAACTGATATAGACCGAAACTTATCATCAACACTCCTCATAGAAACTATTTTAACAGGTACGCCGTTGTTTCTCAACATTCTACTTACCTTATTTTATAACTAAATTAATGGAGTTCGAAAGTTCCATAACTAAGATTACTTTGCGGTATCAAAACAACTTCATACAAGTATTTACTTCATATCGTATCACTTACTGTATCACTTACTGTATCACTTACTGTATCACTTACTGTATCACTTACCGTATCATTTACTGTATCATCAACCGTATCATTTACTGTATCACGCTATCATATCACGCTATCGTATCACGCTATCGTATCACTTACTATATTACGCAACCGTATCACTTACCGTATCATCAACCGTATCATTTGCTGTATCACGCAACCGTATCACTTACTGTATCATCAACCGTATCACTTACTGTATCATCAACCGTATCATTTACTGTATCACGCAACCGTATCACTTACTGTATCACACAACCGTATCACTTACTGTATCACGCTACCGTATCATTTACTGTATCACGCTACCGTATCACTTACGGTCCATTTACCCCTTGTATTAATCTTAATATCTAATTCACCAAGGATTTTAATATCACGCCAAACGGTAGGTATAGAAATAGATAATTCCATTGCTATCTGTTTCGCCGAAGTTACTTTTCCTTGCTGTATCATTTGAATCATAGTTTGCAGTCTTTTACGGCGCTTCTCTTCTTTTATCTGATTATCTATTCTATCATTTATTCTGTCATTGACAAGTAATAGAGGTATCGTCTCATTTACAAAATCTGAATGACAAGGAATATGTATCAAGAAAAAACTACGTTCCTCATCAGTTTCAATTCTCGCTTTGGGTGAACCATTACGAAGCAACTCATCTTGTATAGTAGGAATACCTGTAGAACGACCTTCAGAAAGACTAAGTTCCTTGAGAAAATCTCCCAATCGTCTGTTTCGATAACGTCGAGCCTTTAAATGTTTTGCCTCATTGAGATCAGCATCAGAGATAGAGCGATCAGGTCCAGAGTAGCTTAAGATAGCTATCTCATGTGGCTCTACACGTATCTCCACAATTTCCCGTGTTTGGTAATCCCTATGATATAAAGCATTAACTACAGCCTCCTCAAGAGCTTGGTAAGGATAGTTGAAATAACGAATGGACTCTGCATGATTTTTAGGCTTGATAATCCGCTCTTTTACTATATTGGTACGTAAATAATCTAATGTCGCTCTTATTATAGTTGGTACCGAACCCTTGATACTCGGAGCTTCTATCATATTATTTGGATTCTTGATTACCCCTTCTGGAAACATCACAATATCAACCTGTGTGTAAGGGAAAAACTTATGTGGTTCTTCCGAAAACATCATTGCCGCCACATTCTTGAGTCGTCGGTCTTCCTTAGGTCCAGTCCATAGGTCAAGTTGCTCAAGGGTTTTGGAGAAGTCTTGTGTCAGTACAATATCTGCCAACCTACTCTGTACACGTCGAAGGTAGTCTTGCACCAAAATCATAGATATGTCTTTGATGGATATGTCCTTATTACCACGATCATCAAAGGGTACACGATTTGCCATTTCTCTGAGTTCGTTTAAAGGATCGCCCTTTGCCTCTATTGTACTACTTCCCGAACGAATATAACACTTTGATTCAGAACGAGGATTCGTCACATCGCAACGTACTTCATAAGGTCTGGAGTCACCTGCAGGTACCCATATTGCAAGTACTTGCTTACCATCTACTTCCTCTACACTTGGATGTGGAAGATAGTAAGGAAGCAGTTTATTATTATAGCCTATCATTGCCTTCATAATCTTATCTAACTCCTTTGAACTAACTCCACATATAGGGCGTTTGGCTATACCATTCTCCTCTTCTACACCTACAAGAATATATCCTCCACCAATATTATCGAAATCATTGGCAAAAGCACAAATAGATTGATAAATTTTAGTAGGATTCCACCCTTTCTTGAATTCTATACGATTGCTTTCTATTTTTCTCTTTTCAAGCAAATCTTCGATGTTGATATGTAGAACCATATTTATTCTGTATTACCATGTTTAATTTTGACTTCAAAATACATTGTATCTCTGAGTAAAATAGAATTCCTCTATGAGGTCTTCTACCTACAGTCAACAAAGATTGGCAAATGTAATAATCTACAAACGTCACTTACACTCAGTCTATTTTTGAGACAAGATGATATCTACATCTATCGTTTCTACTAATCTTAATTCAACCTCGCCCCAAAGGTAAATCTTGAATCATAGAACATAAAATAATAACATATTTTAGAAATAGAACTTTCAGTTGTCTCTCCTAACGCCTTTCATGCTGATTATTTTGCAACCAATACAAACTTCAAACAATTCATCACCGTTATAAGATGACTTTTATTCTTGTAATTACATTACAAAGATAAAAATTTGAATTCTGTAAAACAAATATTTAACTAAGTATTTTTAAGTATCTTCCAAAATAAAAAGTGATAAACTAAAACTCTCATATAATAAGGCACAAAGGGCAACAAAGGTGTAACAGACAGACTCCTGACAGCTCTTGGAATAAACGCCTTGGCAGCAAGTCGCTCACAAAACCTGCCCCACTCTCTACACGCGAAAAGCCGCAAAGATAAGGTAGGACGGCTGCGGAGCTTGAAGTTATCGTACTTATATGCAGACACTCATCCTACTGTAAAGATATAAACAAAATTTATTAAGTAATGATAAAAAATAACTTGGTATTTTTTTCTCTCTCTCCATGAAACCATATAGTTCCATTTCTGGAGTTTTTCATCAATTGAATACACTGCTCAAGACCGATGCCTCGGCTCCGAAAATGTACCAAGTTATTTTTTAATCATTACTAAACGATGAAGTCTCAGAGTTGTCTTCACAAAAGTTTCTCTTTCTGACACCTACTCTACAATACTCTTAAACACATCAGACACTTGCGTAGGAGTCATATAAAAACACAACAGCCAAGGATAAGTTCTTGACTAAGACTATCCTGTTTCGCAGTTTGGTCACAGTGCTCATATCTCCCACAGCACAAAGATAAGTATGATTTTCTGAATGAGTAAATAATATAAAAAGGATTACAACTTTTATCTTATAGCTAATATAAGTTTACAAGTAAAAAAGTTTACAAGTGGACAAACTAATAAGTTAACGGGATATACACATCCACGTTTTATTCATTAAAAGAATAACTCTATTTTTCCTACCCTCTGTACTAAGGCTACTCAGTCTTGCCATATTCTCATGCCTTTCGCTTTTATCGAATTTAAATTATAAACTCGAGCCTAAGTCCCCAAGCTGTTTCCTTATCGTTTACAGCCTTTTAAGTCTTGCTCATTCTTACCACCTTCTTTTCTAAAACGGTTTGTACGTAAATCGATTAAGTATGTATTTGTATCGTCAGCTTGCGCACTTTCTTCGTCGAAAGTCATCATAACAGTCCATATCTTGCGTTGACGTATATTGATGTAATAAATCTGTTCATAACAAGAAAGTGTATTGGCATTATTGTAATATTCATAGCATAAAATCGAGTCGGATACCACGTTGTTTACAGATAACAAGACATAGGCGCTTATATGTTCCTCCGTACTATTTTTTTCTTATATATTTTGAGTGATAGCTGATGGGTCTTATCTAATTTCAGAACCGAGCGAGACATCCTTGAAAGTATGCTGTAATAATTTATTGACAGTTTTTCAAGTACACAACCATCCTTTCCTCTTGCACAAGAGCTATTAACCTGACTTGGAAAAGTAGTATCGGCGACAAGACTATCACCAAGTAGAAATCTTTCATTCGTGGCCTTTGAGCCGAAACGCTGACACGTTTGCGACAGAACCTTCTGCTGAGACGAAAACGAGAAAAGTAGTAAAATGGACAGGACTATGACCTTTATGACTCTCTTTTTAGAGCCAGAATGTAAACGAGAAGCGCATAGTGCTGCTCCTTTTCCTTGGTTAGCATCGCTAAACACGTTACTGCCTCTACCGCTCATTTGATGATTAAATCCTATTATCTTCATTGCTTATTTGTGGATAACAAAACCGTTTTTTACTTATCTAATCATTAATACGTAAGTTAAGCCACCATAACCTCTCCACGTTTCTGCAGGCATAAAAGACATGCGACAAGTAAATGGCTTACATGAGAAATAACAGATTTGCAGGATGTTAACAACGCCAGAATAATTAGTTGGATGAGACCATCAACTTGTCTACCCGTCTACTTGTCCACTTGTCAACTCATTCTTAATGTGTCCGTGTTCTTATCCTTACCAATACATCCTGCTGATCTTTTTCTAATTTGAACTTCTCAACAAAAAAATAATCTTTGAGTTGATTAAGTAGCAACTTATTCTCCTGCTGATACTTCTCTCCCTTCTCAAGTGCCAAGGAGTAGATATCCTTATATTGCTCAAAAGGTGCGTAAAACTTTCCCAATAGTTGCTGGAAATGTGTCTTAAAGTATTCTTTATCATCAACACCAGTCTTAGCTTTGATAAAATAGAAGTCATAATCCTCATCTAACCATTTCTGTATCTCTTTACAGAAACGCTGTCTTACCTTCATCTTCCACGCGGTCTTCTGACTTTGATTATCTCTCGCATACAGTGAAAGAACGTAAAGGAAGTTCACATCATAATGGGACAGCAACAGTGTGTCACGGTCAAAGAGTCGGTTATCAAACTGCACACGCTTGTGCCTGTTTCTCTTTCTGTCGGTTTTCTCTATATTGTCATCGTCATAACTGAACATTTCATTCAGCTTTGCCGATATAAAGAAATTAGGTAGGATATTATAGCCTTCTGTCACATCATCTCGCAGGCGAACACCCGAAGATGGCTTATCACCATTGCTAAAAATATCAATGTTCCATTGTATAACATTCCGTGCATAGGTGTATTGCTTATAGATTGACTGACTTCCTAACTCATGACCAATCTTATAATACTTACTATCCCCGATATAATACGTTTGCTCGTTCTCCCCAGCAATAAGACTCTGTGACGTGAACAGATGATCAACGATTTTCCCATCCTCTTGCTGTTTCTCCATACCATCTGGCAATGGGTTATCGCCTATCAGTTCATCAATAATGGCTTCAAAAACAACATAGAAGTTCTTTACCAATAGGTAATCCCGTTGTTCTGTGGCAACCATCACCTGCTGTGCTTCATCGAAGAAGTTATAACACAAATGCCATAGTTGTAAGGCTTTATCAGAGAAATACTTATACTTTATCTGTCGTAAACGTGTCTTACCAAATCCATTGAGATAGGTATCAAAACGCTTACCAGTAATGAGCTGGATCTGGCAACAGATATCCTTCGGAAAACCGTAGGTGTCGCCAATATAATTTAGGATGGAAAAGAAGATGATGAGTAGTTCTTCATCAAAGTTTATCTGCCTTCGCTTGTTAACTGGGTTTAGATAGACAGCCTGCTCATTCTGAATAATAGCAGTCTGTGTTGCTATCGTTCGTTGCCAATTAATCTTGTTCAGACCACTATGCAGATTTTTTATGATAAAGAAGAAAAAACTTTGATTGTCTTGATTGAATTGTATCAGCGACAGAAGAATATCAAGGTAGGTATTACTCTGTCTGCGTCCTCGATGACACATCTGTGCTATATATGATTGACAAACTATTCTCGTATCATTACGTCTATCATTCTTATAGACCACAATGGCACGATATATCCACACAGCAAACTTATAAAGAAAACTACGCTCTTTGGAGTCGAAAGTATCTAAGTTGGCTATATCCTCTGGCTTATACTTTCCAAAAACAAGTTCCTGACCATCAACATTCTTCAGCAATACCTTCGGAAGAATAAACACACAGTCTTTGAGTAGGGTGTTATAATAATACCCTACGTAATGGATAGACACCCTACCCTCCATATTCTCTAAGGCATCAATACCATAGAGAATGTCCCTAACCTTAGAGACATCGTACTGATATTCTTCTATAAGGATTCGCATAACGAGTGTCTACTGCTGCTTTGAATACTTAACAAAGACCTCACGCATACGAAGTATTCGTGTAATAATAAGATCGAAGATGGTAGTCCAATGTTCCTTATCCTCAAAATCAATATCGTCTATCCGCTCTACAATCGTACTTGATTTCTTTTCTGGATTCTCACGCCACTCATACGTCGTATCCATCTCTGCTTCAATATCCTTTTTCTGATCAGCAAGATGATAATAAGTATCTGTGGTTCTATCGAAATATACTTGCAGTGCAATAGCACGCTCCCAAAGTTTCAAAACTACAGACATATAGAAATCAGCACCAGACACATAGAAATTCTTCCAATGATCCTTACCTGCCTTCTTGGTTCCTCCAAAGTAAGTCTTAAAGTCGTCATTCTTTTGTGCATAGGCTAAAAATGCCTCCCAAAAATCATAACGCTTTCGTTCTGACACCGACCATGTAGCCCTTGGATTCTCGGAGTCATCGGTATTCTCTGCCTGTCCGTTATATTCCTCTTCGCTTTCCTCAACTGGTGTTAAGCCTAAGTTACCAAGGAACTGTGCCACTTTCTCCGCCCTTACCTTGGTCTTCATTTCGCCCTCAGTATAGAACTTTGCAAACGTTAGTTTTCCACCTTCAACTGTATCATCAAAGATAGGACCTACTAAATCGAAGTCCTTAAATACATCATTCCAAAGGTAGAAGACAACCTTACCCACAAATGTCTCTGCGCTAATAACGCCTCCATGTGCCTTACAAAAGAAATAGCCCAACTTCTTATCCTCCGAATTGGTCGTGCTCTCTATCTTCTTGTTTATCTCCTCTAAGAACTGCCACCAGTCATATAGACTACCCGCAACATCAATGACATAACCTTTCTTTGCATCCGATATTGGCATATAGCTCCAATCCCAACGACGCTTAAAGGCTGAGTCTATCGGGAACAAACTCTGGTCGCTGGTGTTCATTGTTGCCCAAATAAACAGATTACTTGGCAGTAGGAGAATATTACCCTCCAACACCTCGCTCACTACATCACGACCACCATAAAGGCTATTAATGGCACCTGCTTGAGGAATAGTCAATCCCTTTAGTGCTTTAGCCACATAACGTTTCATATCGGTATCTGCCTTCACAGGATAGTCAGAGAAGCCGCTATGGTTGCGGTCTAAGAGCTGGAACAAATCACCAAAGATCTGTGCACAGTTACCTCGATTAATCTCTTCTATCACTAAGAACTGTCGCTGTGGATTGCCTTCATCACACGTAGCATATTTCTCCCACGCAGCAATATATGCTTGTAGAAAAGCCTGCGGTACAAACTCATAGACAATCTTCTCCTCCGTCAGTGTCTGCCCAAGCTCAACAACAGGATGTCCCGACAAGTCACGCATCGTTATCTCTCGTGTCGTTGGCTTATATGCTCCCACAAAAGACGAATAGTCACTATCTGGATGGAATGTAGTACGGATGACATCCTCCCCCTTTATCTCCTGATTGATTGTAAATGACTTACCAGTACCAGGTGCACCGTAGAAGATTTGCTGGCGGGGAAGACTGCTTACGTTATTCTTTACTTTATGAGTTGATTGAAGAACCATTTGAGCCATTACCGACAGTGTGGACGTATAACCATACTCATACTTATCTATCTCACTTGTTCCAGACAATGCTTGTCTTGCAGATTCAGATGTAGCATCAGGATGCTCACTCCAATAGTTTACATATTCCTCTAACAGTCTCTTTGAGATGGTACGTAAGCCTGTAGCACCTTTACTTGTTGACCTTACCAAATAACATAATCTGTCTTCATCAACTATCTCTACCTGACCATTATTCGATACATCACCAATCTGTAATCTGTTATTCAACCCCATAATTTATATTCATTTAGCCTAATATGATTTAGTTATATCCTATATCTTGATAATGATAATGAGCCATATAACTAAGTAATATACGTGTTTTGTCGTTGATTTAGAGAACCTTATCTTTCACTCTCACCGCAGTAATTCTATGTGATTACATTCTCCTTGCACTGTACAAAAATGTGTTATACATACTCTCTGCAAAGGTAATCATTTTCAGACAGAATGACAAATAAAGACAGAAAAAACAAAGGAATACAAAGACAAAGGAATAGAAGACAGAATGAGACCTCTGCAAAACCTTCATTTATAGAGAAATTCCCATTTAGTTGTGTTTAGAAGCATATTCCAACGTGTTTATTGTTATAATTGATGCCGTAAAACGATTATTATCATCTATATTTGTGTCCAATTTTCTTTTATTTGAGAGCATTGGACACAATTATCCCTGGCGTTCGATATAAGTTGTAGGCAACAGCCTCCATAATATGCTGTGCATGTGTTTTGGCAAGTCCTACATATCTTGCCGTACCTCCCCTAAACCATCTGTGTATGGAACCAAAAGTGCGTTCCACCCTGTACCTAATTTTACTGATAGCCACATTGACGCGTTTTCTCTCTTTCTGTAATCTTATGCGCCCTTGTTCCTTTGTGCATAATGCGACTTTTTAGTTCATTCGAGCAAGTGTCTCCTTGTTTTC
>NZ_JH114139.1:150660-154504 GCF_000224595.1 Prevotella sp. C561
TTGTTACAGAAAGCAGAGGACGTTGGACTTCTTATGGGGTTAATCAGAACTTTAGAAAAGTTGAAAAGTCAAGGAGTAAAAGTCAAGGAGTAATTGATGAAAAGTCAAGGAGTAAAAGTCAAGGAGTAATTGATGAAAAGTCAAGGAGTAAAAGTCAAGGAGTAATTGATGAAAAGTCAAGGAGTAAAAGTCAAGGAGTAATTGATGAAAAGTCAAGGAGTAAGCACAAGGAAGAAAAACAGATAAGGATTTTGGAGTTCTGTAAGAGTCCACGGACGCTTGCTGAGATAGCAAGGGAGTTGAACTTATCAGACCGCTATTATATGAAGCGGAACTATATAGATTCACTTTTGGAAGATGGAAGTCTGTGTGCGCTGCAGGAAGCCAAAACTGCACCTACGCAAAGATATATGGTTACAGAAAACAAGTAAAATGGTCAATATACAAACGATATAGAATTAACGAAACAGTTGCTGACCTCGGTATCGCATCGTTAGTTTACGTTTGAGACACTGATACAAATTGCGTTCTTCATAATTTTAGAGTGTTAATGATCCGCCTAAACTTAGGTTTCTGACGAAATGTCACACAGAGAAATGGAGGGTGCGGAGGATTATTAAAACAAAGCAAGTGATGGCATGGAGGCACCGACGGTGTGTGGAGAGACGGATGTTGGTTGCGGGTTTTATTAGTGACTTTATGTCCAAAGCGTTTATCCCAAGAGCTGTCAGGAGTCTGTACGCTACAGCTCCATCGCTCTATGTGCCGTCAGCATCTCCGTGAGATTGCCTTTAGCTCTGTCCCCTCAGTGTCTCCGTGTGGTTTATTATATAATAGTTTTAGTTTATTACTCCATATTTCGTAAGAACCAAAAAAGAGATGAGAGGTTCGTTGGGAATTTTGTCTCTCATAGAGATCATGAATCGAACAGAAGACTTTCATCGAACGTCTTAGGTCGTGGTATGTTTTATCTCTCACAGAACTCACGGATTTAACGGAGGGCTTTCTGCGAACGTCTTAAGTTGTTGGGAGTTTTGTCTCTCACAGATTTTCACAGATGAACAGAGGCCTTTCAGTGAACAGGTGGAACCCACAAACGCCTGCAAGCAGACGACAGAGGGCACAGAATTTGCAGCCATATATAAGAATTAATAGCTATCTGATGATAAGTATCAGGCTGGATAAGTGCGAAGGGTAGACGAAAAAAGGAATGTTGGCAGGTAATGTGTTTAGCTGTTGAGTCAAGGTTTTAGCATTAAATATGTAGGGGGAGAAAGTACGGGGACGCGTGAATTGGAATACACAGACAGGTAGAAAAACCATGAGTTTTACTTGTATTTTGGTTGATAAAATTGTATCTTTGCAGTAGAGAACACAGAGGCTATGTTGGAAAGGATTTCTAACAGTGATGCTGTACCGCCTTCTTTACAGTAGGATGAGCGTCTGCATATAAGTGCGATAACTTCAAGCTCCGCAGCCGTCCTACCTTATATAGAGTCGTATCTTTGCGGCTTTTTTTGTATTCTTGGGTTAAAGCCATATAAGTTATTGGGCTCTAATGGACGATATGGGATAAAGATACTTATAAAAAAGTGTTAACGTCGTTTCTAAATTACCTTTTTTGGTAATTTTATTCTATCTTTGCACTATATAATTGAAGCATTTCACCGCATGAATATAATTTTCAAGGAAGAAGCCTTGTCCGAATTATATGAAACCGGTAAGACCAATGATAAAAAATACAAGAAACTTTGTAAGAACAAACGCTTGATAGGAGGCTATATCCGTGCCGTTAGTATGATCTATAACGTTGAGTCAACTGAAGAACTAAAAGCATTTAGTTTCTTACACTATGAGAAACTCAGGCATCAGAAGGACAAGCCTATCAGTTCTGTACGTCTTGTAAACGGATTGGTTGAGCGGCTGCTGTTTTCAGAGACGGATGATGGCATTGAAGTAGAATTAATAGAAATTGATAGTACACATTATGGCAACAAGAAATAACAGATTAGTTCCTGTCAGGGCAATCCACCCAGGAGAAATCTTGCGTGAAGAGTTGCAGGAACGTGGCATCAAGCAAAAGGATTTTGCAAAGCAGATTGGTGTTCAGGCAACTCACCTGAATGCATTTATACATGGTAAACGAAATCTGAATGACGATTTAGCAATGAAGTTAGAAAGTCATTTAGGAATACCCTATAAGACCTGGATGAACCTGCATAGCGGTTATATGTATGACCGTAAAGCTATGAATGCAAGGCAAAGCGAAGAACAAGAAGCTCGTGAATACGAAGAATCGTGTGCGGGTATTTTTAACTTAAAGCAGCTTTATAAGCGGTTAAACTTGTCACGTCTTCCATGTATTGAGCGAGTAGTGAAATTAAAAGCCTCGTTCGATTTTGATTTACTGTCATCTAAAGAGTTGAGTCTGCAGGTAGTTGGTCGTTACAAGCATAGTGAGAAAGTACACATTGATGAGAAGAATATGCAAACTTGGCTTATTCTTAATTGGTTGGAAATATCACGTGCAACAATAGATAAGAAGTATCAAAAGGGAAATGGATTGAAGGCAGCAAGTGAGATTGCACATATGGCGAATAACGGTACACTTTCGACACAAGGTATAAAGGACTGTCTTAATGAGTATGGAATCGCCTATCTTTATGTTGAGAAATTAGATAAAACGCCTGTTGATGCTTATTCTACATTGGTAGATGGCTGTCCTGTAATCACGGTTACTTATCGTTATAATGATATGGATAAGTTAGCTTTTGATGTTCTTCACGAGTTGTGTCATATTGAAAGACATCTTTCGGGAGACAATCAGGCGTTTATATCTACAGAAGGAGCTCTCTACTCCAAAGATCCACGTGAAAAAGAAGCTAATGCCTTTGCAAGGCAGCAACTCATTCCTGATGATGTATGGAATAAAATTATCGGGGCAGGCTGTAAAAGTTTGTCTCCGCATAAGGTTGTCAATGCCATTGCAAAAGAGGCTGAACGCTATGGTATCAGTCCGTCTATAGCGGTATCAAGATATAAGCATGATACGAATTGGTATCAGACATCAGCTTATAAATCACCAAAAATCAATTGATAAAAACAGAAAAGGAGTTGGGTAATTTTCCTAACTCCTTTTTGTTTTTAGCTGGATAAGTTGTATCTTTGCAACAGAAATAGGAAAGGTTTCTCAAATACCGCGTCGGATTGCAGTTCCGAAGGGAAGGGTTTGGGAAGCTTTTTCTTTTTTTCATAGGAACTTTAAATGACGAGTTCGGTCAGTGACCATTGGTTGGGGGGTGAGGGGCTTTTCTTTGTCATTTTGTTTTTCTTTCCCTTATGTCATTATGGCTTTCGCTTCGTTATGAATTTTGTCCTTTCTGTCATTCTGAGACCTCTGCAAAACCTTCATTTATAGAGAAATTCCCATTTAGTTGTGTTTAGAAGCATATTCCAACGTGTTTATTGTTATAATTGATGCCGTAAAACGATTATTATCATCTATATTTGTGTCCAATTTTCTTTTATTTGAGAGCATTGGACACAATTATCCCTGGCGTTCGATATAAGTTGTAGGCAACAGCCTCCATAATATGCTGTGCATGTGTTTTGGCAAGTCCTACATATCTTGCCGTACCTCCCCTAAACCATCTGTGTATGGAACCAAAAGTGCGTTCCACCCTGTACCTAATTTTACTGATAGCCACATTGACGCGTTTCTCTCTTTCTGTAATCTTATGCGCCCTTGTTCCTTTGTGCATAATGCGACTTTTTAGTTTCATTCGAGCAAGTGTCTCCTTGTTTTCTGCCGAGTCCATAACCCTTATCAGCATATACGAGAGTC
>NZ_JH114139.1:154570-165989 GCF_000224595.1 Prevotella sp. C561
AAAGGTCTGCCTCTACAAGAATGTTACGGAAACGACATACAGTCGTACTATCAGGAGCAACATCTTCCAAACCCAGTCCTACAAAGCGGCTGAAAGACAAACGATCGTTTACCTGCTCCTCAACCTCACCATCACTAAGACCATACCAAGTACGGAGAAGTTCGATTTTAAAAAGCACAAGACTATCATAGCTCGGACGACCAGTTGCCTTGTTACCTTTGGTGTAGGCAATTTCAATAATACCACGGATTGGATTCCAATCGATAATATTGTCTATCTGAGAAAAGAAGGTCTGCTTGACCTTACGCTGACCGGCTAATAGGTCGGCAAAACTGAGAGAGGAGAGTTGCTGTTTCATACTATAAAGGTACGAAAAAATAATGATATAAGCAAATTTCTAAACTAAGAGTTTTGCAGAGGTCTCAAATTATCCAACGAGTCACTTATCTTAGTTTTCTCACAGAAGAACACAGATGAACAGAACTCACAAAGGCCCACAGAGACATTAAGTCAACCGATGACACAGACCCTTTCAACTAAAATTGTCTATAACGTTCTGTGATATCTGTCGTCTGCTTGCAGACGTTTGTGGGTTCCCCCGTTAGCAGCTTGGCCTCTGTTCATCTGTGAAAATCTGTGAGAGATAAAACTCCCAATGTCTTAAGACGTTCGCAGAAAGCCCTTTGTAAAATCCGTGAACTCTGTGAGAGACAAAACTCCCAACGAACCTCTTATTTATAGACTCAGTGAGAGATGAAAAATCCAGATAGTCCCCTCTCCCAAAGTATTACATCCCACAGTTCAGACCCCACAATCATCAAGAAATCAGACTATTACACATACCATTCAAGACCATGCCTGTCTTACTTCAAGAAGGGCGTCTTCTCCATGCAAGAAGGGCATGTTCTCAAATGCAGAAGGGCATGTTCTCAAATGCAGAAGGGCATGTTCTCAAATACAGAAAGGCATGTTCTCAAATACAGAAAGGCGCCTTCTTCTGTCTTAATACGCACATATTGCATTCATGTGGGGCAAAACAAATTTACATCAAGATAAAATACTCCTCCCCCTCACATGCCTTCCATTCTCCCCACCCCTTCCCCTTCCTCTCCTAATCCACACCCGTCCCATCCCCATTCCACACACCTTCCGTTCCCAGCCCACTCCCCTTCTGTCTGCAGCCCGCTCTCTTTCCGTCCCCAACCCACTCCCCGTCCGTCCCCAACCCACTCTCCCCTCTCCGTTACTCCCCGAACTTGTTCATCTGTTACCCTGTCTCTTCTTGCATACAACTTGTTCCCTCGTCTCCCCGTCAACTCGTCAACTTGCCCGTTACTCATCGAATTTGTTCATCTGTTACCCTGTCTCCTCTCGCCACCAACTTGTTCCCTCGTCTCCCCGTCAACACGTCAACTTGCCCGTTACTCATCGAACTTGTTCATCTGTTACCCTGTCTCCTCTCGCCACCAACTTGTTCCCATGTCTACTCGTCAACTCGTCAACATACAATGTTACTCTCCGAACTTGTTCATCTGTTACCCTGTCTATTAATACACCTAACTTGCTCCCTTGTCCACTCGTTAATCCGTCTTCTTGTAAACTATTTTTATCATCTTACTTTTTTGTCGGTACTTGTCCAAAACACTGCAACGCTAATTCTTCCCTTTTTGTCACCCACTTCTACCGTCAAAAACATAACTATCAATAACACAAGTCATTAACTTGTCACACAAAAGAAGAGCATAAGGTAAGATTTAGAAGTCCTCAGCCACGAACACAGACAACACACAGAGAGAAAAGAAACAAAAACCCTCAAAATTCGACTTATTTGTATATTTATTTCACAACAACCCACGATTCCCTCCCTATCCGTCGCAGTCAACCTCCTAACTTGTCGTCTACACCCCCCAAGTAGCTACTAAACTGTCGCACCATACTTACCTTTCTGTCGCATCATACTTACTTATCTGTCGCCGCTAACTTACTAATTTGTCGTCAATCGGCCTTGTAACTCGTTGAGTGTTAAATGTTTCAACGGTCCTTACTAAGTCTTATAAAGATTGTATAACGATAATCTAACCTGAGAAGAAGTTTTTTAATTTAAAAGTATATAGAATTTCTTGCCGTGTGTGAAGACGATTTTAAACAAGTTTCTAATGCACCCTCCCTTTTTGTCGCACTTGTCTTCTCGCCCCCTCCTCACGCCACGCCCTCCGTTTTCCGACAACGTTCTCAGATGTTCGGCGGCGCGGATGGCCCGATACGTATAGCTCATTTCGATCTTTTCGGCACCATTTTCTTGTCGTTTTTCGAGCTTTTCTTTCAGTTTTTTCATGGCTCGTTTTCCCATAATTGTAGCCCATGCAAGATGCGTTTCCGAGCCTTTTTATCTTCTGTCTCTTCGTCCTTTCTATGCTTTTTGTCGCCTTTCTGTGTTAGTTAACATGATGTTTTAAGTGATTATAAATGATTATAAATATATCTTTATATAAATAATTACTATCATATTAAGTACTTGCTAATCAAGTAAATACAATATATACGGTTATTCACAGCTATCAAGAATTATACTACAGTTAGTTTTCATTTGATAAGAAATATATAAAAATGTATCTTTATAAGAATATCTTTATATCTCACCCCTACCCCTCTACGTACCAACTAAGTTTTTCTTCTTTTTGTTTGTTTACTTTTCAAGTCGTTTGACCATAATTTTCTTAGTCGTTGTTCATCGTTGATTTGTATTCAGTTTACTATCCATTTCGTGTCCTCAAGCAGCTCTTCACAACCCCCAAAAACGGCAGAAAGCGACCTCCCTTTTTGTCGTCTTTCACCCTTCACAGCGGTCGAGTTTTTCCTCCCTTTTCGTCGCCTCTCATCAATCCTCAAGTCTTTATGCCAGTTTTGTGCACCTTCTTCGCCTACAAAGTACGTGCGACAGATAGGGAATGTATTCTTAACTGTCTCCTACCCTATTAGTGTTCTAACTCGTTAATAATAAGCGTTTTAGGCAGAAATATAGCGTTATCTACGTAGAAGAAGTAACAAAACTTGTCACTTTTTTGTCGCACTTTACTTTCATCAACGCTTATAGCTCCACTGATTATCAGTATTTTATCGTGTTTTATTAAGTGTTTTCTAAACATTCCCAATTTGTCGTCTTTCTTCCTTCCGAGGCCATGTTCCTTATTTGTCGCAGTCCCTTTGCCGCTCTGTTCAGTTCGTTCAGATTGCTAAGAAAGAAAGATGTTCCTTTTTTGTCGACATACTTAGTGCGTCTATTGTCAGTTTTCTCTCCCTATTTGTCGCACTGACACCTACTAAGCGGACGGTGGTCCCCAGTTCTGTAAGTATTTCTTACGCTTTCTTTCGAGTCTTAAATGGCGTCTAACCCCCTGTGTTGTTGAATTTTATGCGTACTCTTTGTGTTTATAATAAAGTAATTAGAACCCTTCAAAGCGTAGTCTTTTCCTGTATTATTATTGTGTGTGTTCGCCCTGTCAAGCCGCTTGCACGACAGCGAAGGGCCCCTTTCACCTGGTCTAAAAGCGGTGACGAAATATGATTCTATTGCCAAGACGCTAACCAAAGAAGTACTAATAATAACGAAGTCGACTGCTGCTTAATTCCTGTCTGACAGCTTTCGGCGACTAATAGGGAGCTTATCGATTCTGTCGGATAGGCTACTAAAATTCTACATGTGAGCTGTTCGCACGTCATCTTGTGCTCCACTCCTCCGTAAGTTGTCATTTATTTTGACAAATGCGAGCCTTGCCAACCTGCAGTATTGCGTCTGCCTGCTTGGTCGTTGGGCCGTCCGCACTCATCGACTCACCCTTTTTCCCACCTTTCCCCACCCTGCGATGGAGTGGCCAGAGGAGTGTTCACCTCTTTCTTTTATGCCTATGTATTTTGTTCATTTGTGTTCTTCTGTGAGAAAAAGAAAGCACGCTCTCTATGAGATAACACGCAAACAACTCGCTGGGGAGGTTTTTCTCTCACAGAACTCACAGATTTAACAGAACATTTTTGCGCACTGTTTCGAACTCACAGAACGCCTCCGGCATACAGAATTCACAGAACGTTTCAGCTAAAGGTGGCTGTAACGTTCTGTGAAATCAGTTGACTTAATGTCTCTGTGAAACCCTGTGTGTTCTGTTCTTCTGTGATTTTCTGTGAGAGAAAGATTGTTGGATACTCGCAGTGGGGAGTTTTATCTCTCACAGAGCGCACAGAGTTCACTGAGCATTTTGGCGCACATTTCGAGCTCACAGAAGGCCTCCGGCATACAGAGTTCACAGAGGCCTTTCAACTAACATTAGCTGTAACGTTCTGTGTTATCGGTTGACTTAATGTCTCTGTGGACTTTTGTGTGTTCTGTTCATCTGTGTTACTCTGTGAGAAATAGAACGCACCCTCTCGATGAGAAAATGTCTATGAGATTCGCTGGGGAGTTTTTTCTTTCACGAAGGATATTTCTTTCTCTCACAGAACACACAGATTTAACAGAACATTTTTGCGCACTGTTTCGAACGCACAGAACGCCTCCGGCATACAGAATTCACAGAGCGTTTCAGCTAAAGGTGGCTGTAAGGTTCTGTGAAATCGGTTGACTTAATGTCTCTGTGAAAGTTTGTGTGTTCTGATCTTCTGTGATTTTCTGTGAGAGAAAGATTGCTGGATACTCGCAGTGTGGAGTTTTTTCTCTCACAGAGCGCACAGAGTTCACTGAGCCTTTTGGCGCACATTTCGAGCCCACAGAACGCCTCCGGCATACAGAAACACAGAGGCCTTTCAACTAACATTAGCTGTAACGCTCTGTGATATCGGTTGACTTAATGTCTCTGTGAAAGTTTGTGTGTTCTGTTCTTCTGTGATTTTCTGTGAGAGAAAGATTGTTGGATACTCGCAGTGGGGAGTTTTTCTCTCACAGAGCGCACAAAGTTCACTGAGCCTTTTGGCGCACATTTCGAGCCCACAGAACGCCTCCGGCATACAGAGTTCACAGAGGCCTTTCAACTAACATTAGCTGTAACGCTCTGTGAAATCGGTTGACTTAATGTCTCTGTGGAATGCTGTGTGTTCTGTTCTTCTGTGTAAATCTGTGAGAAATATAACGCACCCTCTCGATGAGATTAGGCCTATGAGACTTGCTGGGGAGTTTTTTCTTTCACGAAGGATATTTCTTTCTCTCACAGAACTCACAGATTTAACAGAACGTTTTGGCGTACTGTTTCGAGTCCACAGAAGGCCTCCGGCATACAGATATCACAGAGCGTTAAAACTATCGTAGATACTAATAAGGGACAACACAAAGCCGATATCCTTCTTATATGGGTATCTCGGTGATCACTCCCCTTCCCTCCGGGGGAGGGGTCGGGGAGGGGCCGCTATCTTTATGGGCCTTTGTGTGTCTGTTCTTCTGTGTAACTCTGTGAGAAATAGAACGCACCCTCGCTATGAGAAAATGTCTATGAGATTCGCTGGGGAGTTTTTTCTTTCACGAAGGATATTTCTTTCTCTCACAGAACTCACAGATTTTACAGAACTTTTCAACCAACGTTTCGAACCCACAGAACGCCTCCGGCATACAGAATTCACAGAACGTTAAAACTATTGTAGATACTAATAAGGGACAACACGAAGCCTACATCCACTCTATAGGGGAATCTCGGTGATCACTCCCCTTCCCTCCGGGGAGGGGACGGGGGAGGGGCCTCTCAGTCACAGAACGCCTCCGGCATACAGAAAACACAGAACGTTACTGCTAAACTTGGCGATGAGATTTAGGAAAGAGCAGCTTTCATAGGATGATAAAAAAATATTACATTGCTTTAAGAGAGACTCCTCCTAAATATGAGTATAATGTGTCTTCTGATTGCATTTATAACCTTCACGAAATCAGAATGTTACGGATCGAATATGAGAATATGCCTTTCTTGCTCCAAGAAGGGCGTCTTCAACGTGCAAGAGGGGCATGTTCTCGAATGTAGAAGGGCCTTTTCTCGGCACATGCTCACACCCCTTTACGAATGTAGAGGGGTTGGTTAGCGAAGAATCCTTACATTTCCTGCTCGCATACTTAGCATTCTTGCTGATGGTGCTCCCTTCTCCGTCCCCTGCTGTCCAGTTCTGCGAGGCATTGCTTCGTAGCCTCTCGCTCGACCTGCGGGGCAAAAGATGCCTCACCCCCAGTCCCTTCCACGAACGCTTGATACAATAAATAGCAGGGGTGTTCGTTATGTTTATGATGATGTTAGGGTTGCGTATGGATGCTTGAATGGTAAATATAAAGTACAAAACACAGCGAAATTATTGAAGAAAAAACATCATTTTGTTGCTGATGCTGGCACCCCCTTTTGCACAGACCTAACTCTGTAAAAGTGGAATGGTCGGACAATCAGCTATATATAGATAATGTTCGTTGTGGGCAGCCGAGCCTTGTAACAAACAAGACGGAGTGGGAATGATGAATGGGGCGTACTTTGAAGCATGCTAATAAAATGATTTATCAGAAGATGAATGATGCGGTGATGACATCAAAACAGGTTACGTAAGCGTTACGAAAGTCGCATAAACAATTAGAAAACCTATGAGACGAAGGTTTAGATAGGCTTGCACTTTACACATGAAATATAATTATGAACACAGAAGAAAATAATAAACAAATAGCTGAACTTGCGCAGCGACTAAATATGAAATTTCCCAGTTCGTATGTTGATTTCCTATCCGAAATCGACAATGGAGATGTGTTTGAAATAAAAGGAACAGGAATATGTATGTATTCTTACGCTGATCTGGAGGAAAGAAACCTGACGTATGAGGTTGAAGCGTTCGAACCTAACTATTTTATGATTGGTCAGGACGGCGATTTAGCCTACTTTATTCGCAGAGATAATCCCATCGACGACTCGATTTATTCAAATGATCTTGGGGCATTAGGAGCATCGGAGATGAAAAAGGAGGCTGATGATATTCTTCGTTTCATAGCCTTAGTCGAGGAGAAATAATTGTTTTGTCGATGTTTTAGGCTATTTGGAATAAGACGTAAAAAGCTGGGGGAGTATCTGACAACCATCTTAGTTCTGCATTGACGAATGGTGGTTCATGCCTTTTTCAAGCGGGGTGGAATGAGAAATTTACAAACGATACCTCTTTAATGGGTAGTCCCGATGAGTCTTTCCGATGGTTTCCATGTGGCTAAAATAAAGGCGATAAAAAGGGTGTCAAGAGTATTAACAGGCATTAGAAAGGAGACTTCTGTGCTAAGCGAAACTTAAGTAAGTTCGGATAGGGAGGAGCGTTCTATAACAGGTTGGCCTGTGGAAGTATATAATAGTTAAATATCTGATATACAGTAGGGTATCGATGAGTAATTAAAAATTAACATGATAAAAGTGACATGGATAAAGAGCGTATTATAGAAAAGTTAGATTGGCTGTTTAAGTCGGCTTTATCAGCACCAGACCCAACCTCAGAGGAGTTTAAGGAAGAACAGTTCCTATTCTTCGAGAACTATGTTCGATTTCTGCAAGATAACGGTTTTACCACGCGGGTTCTATTAAAGGATAATGAAAAGGCGACGGCTGAGTCGCAAATAAAAGTTGGTGATTTGACCCCAGACGGGTTGAAGTTTTATTTCTATGGGATAAGGAAATGGAGAGAAAAATACGACCGTGCGAAGGATAAAAAGAAAGCTATTAATGACTTTAACTTTATCGATAAAAAACTGAAACAGTTTCGTGAACAATAAACTGAATGGACTCGGCGACATTAACACCTTATTATATATAGTCGGCGTATCGGTGGGTATCACTTGTTTTGAGCCCTGTGTGTTCTGTTCCTCTGTGTTTTTCTGTGAGGGATAGAAAGCACCCTCGCTATGAGATGATACACAAACAAATTGCTGGGGATTTTTTCTCTCACGCTGAGAAGGTTTTTCTCTCACAGAGCGCACAGAGTTCACTGAGCCTTTTGGCGCACATTTCGAGCGTACAGAAGGCCTCCGGCATACAGAGTTCACAGAGGCCTTTCAACTAACATTAGCTGTAACGCTCTGTGATATCGGTTGACTTAATGTCTCTGTGGAATGCTGTGTGTTCTGTTCTTCTGTGTAAATCTGTGAGAAAAAGAACATTGGAAAATTGTCGGTGGGGAGGTTTTCTCTCACAGAACTCACAGGTTTAACAGATCCTTTTGCGTACAGTTTCGAACCCACAAGATAGTGGCCCCTCCCCAACCCCTCCCCCGCAGGGAGGGGCGTAGTATGTGAGGTTACCCCTATTAGGCTGCTAACACAGTTCTTGGGTAGTTCTTTCTCTCACAGAACTCACAGATTTAACAGAACTTTTTGGCGCACAGTTTCGAGCCCACAGAAGGCCTCCGGCATACAGAGTTCACAGAGCATTACTGCTAAAGAAGGGTGTTGGGTGATAGTTGTTAGGTGTTGATGATTAGCCATAGGGGTATCTCGGTGATTACGCCCCTCCCTTCTGGGGAGGGGTCGGGGGAGGGGCCTCTTCCTCACATGGGTATCTCGGTGATTACTCCCCTTCCCTTCGGGGGAGGGGTCGGGGGAGAGGCCGCTTCTTTTCGTTCGATAGTTCCAGTGCACAGGGTGGTCCCACATCATTCGTTATGGAGCCTATTTCTTCCGTTGAAATAATCCTGTGTCGTCAAGAAAATATCTTACAGTCTCCATATGAACTTTGGGATTAACGACACCTCCTATGATATCACCATTCTCATCAATCTCAACAAGGGTCTTATGATATTTATGTAATGTTATTACAAAATCCTTTGTTATGGTGAAATCATTATAATACATAATTTCAGAAATGAACCGACTGTCTAATAAGAGTCTGTCAATAAGTTTATTATCCTTATATGAGTTTATCTGAATATTAAGAAAGTCAATATCGCTTTCTCCCGTGTAGTTGTATATAATTATTCTACAGACTATATCCTTATATACAATAGTTTTTATGGTATAATATGATATCTTTTCTTCTGATTTGACATCAAATATGTTTTCTTTGATACCATTACACAGTTGGTCATTAGGCATAAAAATAGCCATTGGCAATGAGTCTGTATTGCAACAAACATACTTCACTGAGTCAGGAGTCATTTGGTAATATTGTTCAGCATCCTTAGAAGCGAACACATATTTCTCATTATGGACTCTGCTCTCTCTCCCCTTTTCTTTCGCAGCATAGCAATTGTAGAAGGAGAACAGTATTAGTAAAATAAATAATATATTATTCCTCATTCCTTAATGATATTTAAGTTGGGTGAATATCCTTGTAAATGTAAATGATGATGATGGTTAGGGTATTTCTTAGTATGGGGTAGATCATATATGTTCCCACCTATCTTATAAGACCAAGCTCATAAACTTTTCCAACCAAATTTATATAATGCTTTATTCCATGCATTTTGCCTTTTGATATCAAGTTCGTGGGGAGTAGCGGTAAGGTCTAATATCTTTCCACTTCTATCTTTACGTAAATATCTTATATCACCATTCTTCCCATTTAGATGTGAAGGGCTTACCACCGGCGAACCATCAGACATACTGAATCCATTACAAACAATATCATCAAAGCAGACCTCTAACTTTTCACCTAAAAGGCTTGCCCATGTGTGCTCATTCGCGTATGCTCTTTGTGAATTTATCGTTAGTTTTATAATGCTTATTTCCATCTCTATATACGTCCTGTACACATCTTAAATCGATAAGATTAACAGTCCCACTTTTCGCTCCATACACTTTTGTAGGTTTAATACTCGCAAAGCCAATTTCATACATCTGTCCCTTTTCATCATGATAGATATACTTGTATTTATCCTCATATCCTTTCTGTATTGCTCTCGGAATATGTTTCTCTATTCCTCCATCCCAATAGACATGATATGTAACGATGCCTGGCACGATTGCTGTAATGGCTACCCTTCCCACTGCCTGCGGTGATGTTATTCTAATTTGTGCCATATTTTCATCTTTTTAAGTTCAACTTTGCCGATAATTACCATTCCTTTTTTATCCGTTTATCCGGAACAAGAAACATAATAAACTCCCTCATCTGTTACTTTCTCAAAGCTAAATTCTATGGTTTCCCCCACATTGTAATTACCAAGAACTATATAGACATTCACAGCTTCAACTACAAAGAACTTCCTACATTTATATTCATTCAGATTTAAACATTAGGTATCATTGATGGTGTATGCCAAGGTCTGCCACGCCTTCTTTCATCTACATGGGTTCCTGCGGGCCCTTATTCCACCTTCATAGTAATCCGCGTTCTATATTGAGTCGCCTATTGATAGACATTTCCATTGGTGAGATCTGAACGTAAGTGGTCATTTCTTCTCTGAAATTGGGCTTTCCTCCGTCTTCACCATCAGCTCCAAAATGATATTATCGGAGGGGTTATCCATTAGTAAAAGACTACTTTTAGAAATCATCTCGGCCAACAGATAGTTCAAAAACAATAGTTGGACAGCCTGACATCATAGCTTTGACCATTAACTATCAGTGATGATTATAGACATAGGTCCTGTTTATTAGGTTTTTGCAAAGATATATTTTTCTTTCTGAAAAGCAAAGACACAAGAGAATAAATTATGGATCATACGGAATTAGGAGTAATTATTGGATGGGAACATGACTTGAGACATCCCAATCGATAAGCTCCGCACGAGTCCAAAGTAGTATCTGCTCATTCTGTGTCCACTGTGAGAGATAAAACTTCCACCGAGTCTCTTGCATTCTTTTTCTCACAGAATTACACAGATGAATAGGTTTCACAAACCTACATAGATAGTGGCCCCTCCCCCAACCCCTCCCCCGCAGGGAGGGGCGTGGTATGTGAGGTTACCCCTACAAGACAGCCAGTAAGATAATAGAACGAGGCGACATCCACCTCATAGGGGTATCTCGGTGATCACTCCCCTTCCCTCTGGGGGAGGGGTCGGGGGAGGGGCCGCTATCTTTATGGACCTTTGTGTGTTCTGTTCTTCTGTGTAAATCTGTGAGAAATAGTACGCACCCACTCGATGAGATAAGGCCTATGAGACTCGCTGGGGAGTTCCTTCTTTCACGAAGGATATTTCTTTCTCTCACAGAACTCACAGATTTAACAGAACCCATTTGCGCACTGTTTCGATCCCACAGAAGGCCTCCGGCATACAGAATTCACAGAACGTTACTGCTATCGTCGATACCAATAAGGAGGCAAAAAGCAGCCTACATCCAGCTCACATGGGTATTTCGGTGATTACTCCCCTTCCTCCGGGGGAGGGTCGGGGGAGGGGCTTCTAACCTATTGGGGTATTTCGGTGATCACTCCCCTTCCTTCGGGGGGAGGGGACGGGGGAGGGGCCAACTGGTGATATAGTGTTATCTCGGTACTCC
>NZ_JH114139.1:166873-172723 GCF_000224595.1 Prevotella sp. C561
TCCATCTCACCCGTTACTACTGTTCCCTCTGTTATTCTGTCTCTTTTTTAAGCTGCCTTTTTCCTATCCATTTCACCCGTTACAACTGTTCCCTCTTTTATTCTGTCTCCTTTTTAAGCAGCCTTTTTTCCTATCCATCCCACCCGTTACAACTGTTCCTTCTGTTATTCTGTCTCCTTTTTAAGCAGCCTTTTTCCTATCCATTTCACCCGTCACAACTGTTCCCTCTGTTACTCTGTCTTCTTTTATCCACTCTCTCACCTCCCCCACCCAACCATCGTTACTGTTTCTTTTGTTACTCTGTCTTCTTTTTATCCTGTCTCTCACCTCCCCCAGCCAACCATCGTTACTGTTTCCTTCTGTTACTCTGTCTCCTCTTACCCTGTCCCTTTTTCACTTTTTTGTCGCACTTTCTCATCGTTGCTTTTCCTTGTTATTTCTCCTCTACGAAAGCATATTTTCTTCAAGTGTTGACCTTATTTTTTTGCTCTATTCTATTCCTATTGTCTATTACCAAACCATCTATTTATGTCTTTATCTGTACATATTTTCACGTTATTATCTAAGTATATAAAAATACTTTTAGTCCTTTAGTGATTTGCTTGTTTACTTACTTTGTTTTTATTTTTGCTTTTTATTTATGTAAGTAGACTTTTGTTTTATTATTTAATAATATAAATCACTATTTATATAAGTATAGATTATTGTATTTAATGGTTTATGTTCGGTAAATATATAAATACATAATAGCATATATAATACCATGTTTAATTAACTATATAAATACATATTATATTGCAAAATATAGTCTTCATTTGTAAGTAATATATAAACATATAAACAAATATCCGCTTTTATTACGAACAAAAGATTACTTATTACGTCGTTCTTTTTACGTCCTTTTTTATACATTTGGATTTGTTCTTTCTCCATAATTTAGGTGTTCTTTCTTTTCAACAGGCGCCGAGTTGATTCCCCACCCTCCCCTACTTTTGTTTTTGTCATCCCACGTTTTGACTCTTTTCATGGTTTCATCGCTCCACTTTTCGCATTTACTGTAATTTGGAGATGGATCTCTTAGTCACTGTTCTAAAGCATTTTTGTTTTTTTCAACCGTTTCCTACGCTTTTCACAGTTCTATCCTTGTAACCTATTGAATGTAAGAATTATATATATCTATCTAAATCACTATTTATATCTTTACTTCTTTCTATGATTAAAAGTTGTAGGTTTAGTTATAGATGTTTGTTTGCTAACTTCCTCGTTACAGTCTTTATTTTCTATTTAGTTCGATGAAATCGCTTAAAATTGCTGTTTTTCTTAGTTTGAATCTTGTGTTTGTACGACCGCTTTACATGTTTTTTTTCGATATAATTAGTTGTTACTCTCTGATTTAGAGTATTCTGTATTTTTATATATTCAACTATATATATGAATGTATTTTTACCCCATTCTATCGCTAATCTAACTCTCTCGTTCTACTTTGGTTTTACATTCTTATAGTCTCTTTGTTCTCAGTTTTTATCATTCTGAATGCTCATAACTAGTGAAGGAGGATTTCCCTTTATTCGCTCATGATACCCTCCTTTTTTCCTTAAATACGTATATAACTGTTTCTTTATTTATGTATATGACTGATTATACTATTATACATGTAATTAAATATATATCTTTTTCAGTTGCAGGATATATGTTTGTTAATAAGTAAATATATAAATACATTTTCATTAATGAGTATCTTTTTGAGTATTCCCTAATGTGTTGTTAGTTTTTAATCGACAATTTTATATATTTGTTAGATGTGTAACTACATAAATATATATAAAGATTAAGACTTAAAAGAGTATTTATTTTATTGTATTTATGCCTACTTGTTTTTTTATTTTTCTCATTAAAAATGTTTAGATGTATTTGTTTCTTTCAATAATTAGGCGTATATTTGCAAGTATAAAAATATAACCACATCATTATGTGTGTATTTGTTTGAATCTATTTTAATATAATTATATATGAAATTAGGTACTTTTTCGGTTTCATCTAAGGCGGGTGAAGTACTGAATTGGAGTATGGGTTTATACCTTGCTTTTAGTGGTCTCAGTCTGATAGACAACTGGACGTCGGCCCCCAATGAGGGACAGGGATTGATCACTCAGGCCTTTGCTACTTTTCAGAGCAGCTCCATGATTCAAGTGATAGAGGCTGTTGCACTTTTTGCGACAAAGCTAACTATGATGGAGGTATTCCGCAGGTGCCTGAGTCGTAACAAGCATTTCACTGCACAATTGGCGGTCATCGTTGTGATGGTCCTAACGTTCTTGATTGCTGCAGCATCCAATCTCCCTATGTTCTTATGCACGCCAGAGGAGATGAGCAGCGGGGTATCGGGAGTGGCCTTAAGCAAGTTCTCAACTTTCTCAATTGCCTGTGGCCTTGTACTCTTCGTTACCAACCTCGTTCTCTGCATCCAATTAATGGTGAAATATGCTGGGAGAATCCGTCTTTACGGTGCTTCTTTGATAGGATGCGATGTGGCAATTTCGTTCGCCAACATGGTTTACGGCTATATATATAATAATGTGGGCGGTGTTACGATGGACCAGATAACGACCTACGGTACGATTCTTTCTATCCTTAGCTTTGTCCTTGGCTTAGCACCTTACTGCCTTTTGCGCAGAACAATGGTTGCAGCAGACTAACAGAACGCTCATTATTAATAAGGTAGTAGGACCTAATTGCATTTTTGCCCCTGCCCTACCTTCATGCTGGGGAAGTTTTTCTCTCACAGAAGTAGGACCTAATTGCATTTTTGCCCCTCCCCTACCCCACTCTTGATGACGTCCGATGCTGATAGTATAGGAAATCTTCAATAAAAGAGGCTCATAATTTGAGTATTTGTGGGAAGGGACACGAGTGGTTGAGAAAATTGACAAAATGAGAGGGGTTAAAGGTGGGCAGGTGTGACAAAAAGTAAGGAGAAGAATGCCAATTGGGTTTTATTTGAACTATAATATTGGCCTAATGTGTCATATTGGGCCAATAAGGCTAATAAAAAGATAGCCTAACGGCTTCTAAAAATGTAGCCTAAAAAGTGAGAAAGAGAGGCAATAAGGCCTCAGATGGCTGTTTTTAAGGATAAAAACCATAAAAAGGAGCTTTCTTGGACCACATTAGGCGGCATGAGCCTCGAGACAGGCTCGGGAGATACAAAACATCGAAGAGTGACAAGACAGATATGTAATCCGATTGAAATATATATACGTAAATAGCTTAAAGAGCTAAAATATAAATATTCGAAAGCATAGATACGTAAATAGACAATTACGGGAAAAAGTAAAAACATAAATATATAAACAATGAAGAATAAGAAGATCGTTTTCGCAAATCAGAAGGGTGGAGTAGGGAAGAGTACGTTGTGTATACTCTTTGCCAACTATCTTGCTGCAAAGGGTAGGGACGTTTGTATCATTGATACCGACTTGCAGAAGACTATTCTGATGCAGCGTCGGAAGGACAAGCTCATCTACGAGGGCGAAGAAGAGCCTTACAATGTGCAGGACTTCGACGTGACAGATGTCGAGACTATGCAGTCGTTGGTTGATTCAGCCTCTCAGGTAGAGGGCTACGTACTATTCGACTCGCCTGGTAACATCAGCGAAGACGGTTTAGCACCACTCTTCGTGGGGGCCGACTACATCGTCTGTCCTTACGAATACGAGGACAAGGCGCTGGACTCAACGGGCGTCTTCGTGCAGGTGCTCAACGTGCTACGCGAGCATAACCCACAGATGTCAGCCAAGCTCTTCTTCGTCCCCAACCGCATCGACCCACGTATCGGTACGGCTGAGGAGCAGGAGATGTGGCGGCGAACAGATGAGGTGTTTGGTAATTTCGGACTCGTCACACCTGTTGTCAATAGCCGTGCAACACTGAAGCGCACAAACACCTTCGAGCTGCTGGGTACGCAACGCGACGCTGTTAAAAAGGCGTTTGATTATATGCTGAGGAGGATGAAGTAAAAACCTCCCCCCAGCCCCCTCCGAAAGAGGGGGAGTGCCTAACGGGATGAAGTTGGATAAAATTGGTTGGATAAATAAGGTCTAATAAAGTTGTTTGGACAGACGATGTTAACTGAGAAGACTTCGTGAGGGCGCGATAGGGGAGAGAGGATGACGAAAGGACGTATCAAAAGAAGGAAATGATAAGTCCACGTTTATATATAACAAAGTAAAAACAAAGAAATAAAGATACAATGGCTAAGAAGAAGAAAACAATGGTGGTGATGCCAGGTGCGATGACCGACTTGGCACATAGGGTACAGAAAGGACCACGACCAAATCCTATTACTAATTCAGAAGAGACGGCGATGGATGAGCAGGAGGCTATTGAGCCTGCGCAGTATGATACGAACAACATTGAGCAGGAGGTGCGTTCTCAGGTTGAGGAACAGCAGCCAGAGGAGTATGCTGAAGCTATTGCAGATGTTGATGAGCCAGCAGCAGCACCAACGGCCCCTACAAGTTCGTTCCGTCGGGTAGAGCCCAAGCAGGAAGCAGTCGACCGCAAAGACCGCACCGCACCGGCTGCGAAGAAGCTACCAAAGGCTGAAGGCCGACAGCTCGCACGTGAGTATTCACTCGCAAAGGATAGCGGTGAGGACAGTTGGCAGATTTTCCTCGACCTGGCACGCGACTATAAGGCACGCGACTCACGTCTGGCCACGGTCTATATCGACTCCGATCTCAAGGGTGTCCTCGACCGTCTGAAGTCTGCTACGAGTGTGAAGCTCCCTTCAACAGCCCTACTGAGTGCCATCGTTGCCCGCTTCGTCTTCGAACACGAGAAGGATATCAAGAACGCGATATTTGGTGAGAGCTTGCTGTAAGAACTATAATAAAAGAACAAAACAGCAGAATAACAGTAGTCCCAACTGGCTCCACCCCCAACCCCTCCCCCGTAGGGTTACTCTTTCTACACATCTTTTTAATATCATAATACATTGATACTCAGTAAAATACTTGCGTATGTCATGGTTTTTTAGTATCTTTGTATATGCAATTAAACAAGATTTTTGACTCCCTCGGAGGAGATAAGAGAATCGAATGAAGAGTTAATAGCTTGTTCGATAAGATGGTAGAGAAACAGAGTGCGGTTATTAATAAGTGCTTCGAAGATAAGGCACCTAAAGTTGGTGCATATAGAGTACTACGTAATAAGAACTGGGATATGGAAGATCTAATAGATAGAATAAGGCAATTCTCTGGTAGTGAGTGTGTTGGACATAAACATGTATTATGCATACAAGACACTACGGAGCTCTCTTACGACCACATGAAAGGGCGTTTGAAGGAGGATGATCCCGACTTTGGAGATGGTTCTATGCAACTGAAAAAGTATTCTATTTTCGTACATCCTACTATGATTGTGGACGCTGAATCATGCCTTCCTATAGGCTTCTCCTCTGTGAGAATATGGAATCGTGAGCGCATAGAAGGACGAAAGAAGACCAATAAACGAGCAACTTTACCATATAAGGATAAGGAATCCTACCGGTGGACTTTGTCTGCAAAGGAAAGCGCAGAGTGCATCCCAAGTGATGTTCGTAAGACAATAGTTGGCGATCGTGAGAGCGATGTCTACGCCTTTATGGACGAGACTTTGGAAGTGGGATGCGACTTTCTGATACGTTCAACTCATAATCGCAAGAGTAGTGTAGGTGCTGATTTAGATACACTTACAGAGCATTTAGCCAAGCAGAAACCTATGGGCGAGTACAGTTTCTCACTCCCCGGACGACAAGGTCGAAAGAACAGAACAGCCGTTATGAGGTACGTTTTATGCCTATCACCCTTC
>NZ_JH114139.1:172743-175724 GCF_000224595.1 Prevotella sp. C561
GGACGAGACTTTGGAAGTGGGATGCGACTTTCTGATACGTTCAACTCATAATCGCAAGAGTAGTGTAGGTGCTGATTTAGATACACTTACAGAGCATTTAGCCAAGCAGAAACCTATGGGCGAGTACAGTTTCTCACTCCCCGGACGACAAGGTCGAAAGAACAGAACAGCCGTTATGGAGGTACGTTTTATGCCTATCACCCTTCACGCACCACATTCAAATGCAGGCGGTAAGGAGAAGTTAGATATTTATTGCGTACATGTCAAGGAACGTGCCGACTCTGTTCCTGCAGGAGAAGAGCCCGTAGAATGGCGTTTACTGACTTCACACGAGGTTACTAGTCTTGCTCAAGCAGTGCAATGTATCGACTGGTATAGATGTCGTTGGCTCATCGAAGAACTTTTCCGACTAATGAAATCCAAGGGATTTGGAATAGAAGACATACAATTAGAGGATGGCGAGAGCACAAAGAAGATGATTTCTCTAACCTTATCGGCAGTACTTAAGTGTCTGATACTTAAGAGGTCATACGACACGAAACGAGAAGAAGTATCAGCCCGCATACTCTTTACAAACGTCCAATTAGTAGTTCTACATGCACTCATGGGAATGATACACACCAAGAACCCGAGGTCAAAAGATGGAAGAAATCCTTTCAAAGAGGACAGCCTACCATGGGCAGCATGGATAATTGCCCGTCTACAAGGCTGGTGTGATATGGGTAAGGACACTAGGCCAGGCTACATCACCCTTAAGGAAGGTTTACGAGTATTTGAATACCAAGTAGCCTTCTATACAAGTCTTAAAAAAGATGTGTAGAAATAGTAGCCCGCAGGGAGGGGAGTGATTAGCGAGATACCCCCAATCAATTCTGAACTTGCGGTCATTGCGAGAAGGGAAGTGTGGAGACAAGGGAAAGTCATCACAAAAGATGAAGGTCGAAGAAGAATAAAACAGAATACCCCTCGCAAGTATATTGGCTTACGAGGGTGTTCCGTTTAAATCGAAGAGTGTTTAGAACATTGGCTTTATATGCTTTTATTATATAGGGCTTATAGCGTTCTTCACCTTTTATATATATTGTAAAACAAGTATAACAAGAGAATTATGAGACAACGAGTTGAAAAGAAGCTGAATCAACATTTGATGCTTCCAATAAAATTATTCATGGGTAGGGAAAAGTCGGGAGGTATCGTTCTGCTTCTCAGCGTTGCCTTAGCTATGGTATTGGCAAACACCGACTTAGCAACAAGCTATTTCCATTTCTTTGAGCAGGAAGTAGGATTTATCGTCAACGGAGAGCCTTATCTGAATTATAGTTTACACCACTGGATTAACGATGGACTGATGGCGATATTCTTCTTTGTAGTAGGCTTAGAACTAAAAAGGGAATTCATCGGTGGCGAACTCGCTGACATCAGAAACACAATTCTGCCCATAGGTGCAGCAATAGGCGGTATGATTATACCTGCACTTATTTATCTATGTCTGAACATAGGAACCGCACAGAGCATGGGGTGGGGCATACCAATGGCAACAGACATCGCCTTTGCCTTAGGAGTCGTATATCTTTTGGGCGATAAAGTACCTGTATCGGCTAAGGTTTTCCTTACAACACTTGCCATAGTAGACGACCTTGGGGCAGTGCTTGTCATCGCCTTCTTCTACACCTCCGAGCTCTCTATTGCGAGTTTACTCTTTGGTTTGGGCTTTCTCGCAGTGATGTTTATAGGCAACAGACTCGGTATCAAGAGCCTATTCTTCTATGCCGCACTTGGTATCGGTGGCGTATGGGTAACATTCTTGCTATCGGGAATCCACGCAACAATCGCAGGCGTACTCGCCGCCTTCATGATTCCAGCCGATGCAAAGATTAACGAGTCGGTCTATCTCAAACGTATTAAGAGACGGGCAAGACGTTTCGAGAAAGAGGAAGCAAACGAGGTTAGGACTTTGGAAGAGGGGCAGGTACACGTATTGGCACATATTCAGCACGACACCAATATTGCAATACCTTTGCTGCAACAGCTCGAACACAAGTTCGCCCCTATCGTAACCTTCTTGATTATGCCGATATTTGCGATTGCCAATGCAGGTATCAACTTCACGAGTTTAAGTCTTTCAGACATCTTCTCAACCCACGTAGCACTTGGTGTGACACTCGGCTTGTTCTTAGGAAAACCAATTGGCATTGTCAGTGCAATCTTTTTAATGGTAAAAATGCGTTGGGCAACACTTCCAAGTGCCATCACTCCTCGCACACTGCTGGGCTTAGGTATGCTTGCCTCCATCGGCTTCACAATGTCGATGTTCATCTCTACCCTCGCTTTCACTGATGAGCTATTAATGACACAAGCAAAGTTGGGTATCTTCCTCGCCTCCATCTTAGGTGGAATAGGTGGATATGTACTGCTGAATAAGAAAAGTCAATAACAAACAAACAGCCTCATCCCCTTACCCCCCGCCGAAGGGGGAAGAAGCCCAACCCCCAACCCCCTCCCCCGTAGGGCTACTCTTTCTACACATCTTTTTAACATTATAACACATTGATACTCAGTAAAATACTTGCGTATGTCATGGTTTTTTAGTATCTTTGTATATGCAATTAAACAACATATTTGACTCCCTCGGAGGAGATAAGAGAATCGAATGAAGAGTTAATAGCTTGTTCGATAAGATGGTAGAGAAACAGAGTGCGGTTATTAATAAGTGCTTCGAAGATAAGGCACCTAAAGTTGGTGCCTATAGAGTACTACGTAATAAGAACTGGGATATGGAAGATCTAATAGATAGAATAAGGCAATTCTCTGGTAGTGAGTGTGTTGGACATAAGCATGTACTATGCATACAAGACACTACGGAGCTCTCTTACGACCACATGAAAGGGCGTTTGAAGGAGGATGACCCCGACTTTGGAGATGGTTCTATGCAACTGAAAAAGTATTCTATTTTCGTACATCCAACTATGATTGTGGACGCT
>NZ_JH114139.1:175791-179572 GCF_000224595.1 Prevotella sp. C561
GGACGAGACTTTGGAAGTGGGATGCGACTTTCTGATACGTTCTACCCATAATCGCAAGAGTAGCGTAGGTGCTGATTTAGATACACTTACAGAGCATTTAGCCAAGCAGAAACCTATGGGCGAGTACAGCTTCTCACTCCCCGGACGGCAAGGTCGAAAGAACAGAACAGCCGTTATGGAGGTACGTTTTATGCCTATCACCCTTCACGCACCACATTCAAATGCAGGCGGTAAGGAGAAGTTAGATATTTATTGCGTACATGTCAAGGAACGTGCCGACTCTGTTCCTGCAGGAGAAGAGCCCGTAGAATGGCGTTTACTGACTTCACACGAGGTTACCAGTCTTGCCCAAGCAGTGCAATGTATCGACTGGTATAGATGTCGTTGGCTCATCGAGGAACTTTTCCGACTAATGAAATCCAAGGGATTTGGAATAGAAGACATACAGTTAGAGGATGGCGAGAGCACAAAGAAGATGATTTCTCTAACCATATCGGCAGTGCTTAAGTGTCTGATACTTAAGAGGTCATACGATACGAAACGAGAAGAAGTATCAGCCCGCATACTCTTTACAAACGTCCAATTAGTAGTTCTACATGCACTCATGGGAATGATACATGCCAAGAACCCGAGGTCAAAAGATGGAAGAAATCCTTTCAAAGAGGACAGCCTACCATGGGCAGCATGGATAATTGCCCGTCTACAAGGCTGGTGTGATATGGGTAAGGACACCAGGCCAGGCTACATCACCCTTAAGGAAGGTTTACGAGTATTTGAATACCAAGTAGCCTTCTATACAAGTCTTAAAAAAGATGTGTAGAAAGAGTAGCCCAAAGGGAGGGGCGTGAAATGCGAGATACCCCTTTTTGTTAGTTTACGAGTTCACAAGTTGACGTGTTCGCCTGTGCGTTCAGGTAAATCATAGCCAACACTGGTAATCATAATTATGAATTAACAAAGTAATCATAATTATGCCGTACTGATGAGAACTCCGTTCGAACTATTATTTTATACTATGGATAGGTGCCCCTGTAATATAGTATTCTTTCTCTTTAAACGCTCCTACTACAGGGTGTATTGGCAACTCACAATTGCTGTATAAACGTAGAATCTCATAAATCTGCTCTTGGGTTAAGTATTTTGCGGTACTATTCATCATGGTTATCTTTACAAACCTCTTCTTGCTATTTATAAAGACATAGAACTTAGACCACATAATATTACTTTTCTTTCCAATGAGGTTTAAGAGTTTCTTTTGTTCTTCTGTAAGAACCGCACTTATGGACTTAGCAAAGCATTCTCTGATTAAAGGTAGTGATACATTATTGTAAGGTGTATATCGTTTCTCATAAGCGGGCTTCCAGTTTCCTTCTTTGATAAAGCGTTCCGTACTATCTGCATCAGCAGCGATGTAATATGTCATAAAGGTGTCACGGCTCCAAGTTGAAGGGAGGGACTCCTGAACGAGTTTACCCACCTTTGTAATCTTCACATCATTCTGTGCACATGTAGGATTGCAGAATAGGAATGCTAAAAAGATAGCATAGATAATGTTCTTAATTCTCTTCATACTTCAAATTTAGATTAGAAATTAATAATTTAAAACCCAATTTGTTCCAATATAATGCCATCTTCTAACAATAACTGCAATAACTGCAACAACTGGCCCCTCCCCCTTCCCCTCCCCCAAAGGGAGGGGCGTGAAATGCGAGATACCCCTTTTTGTTAGTTTACGAGTTCACAAGTTTACCAGTTGATATGTTCGCCTGTGCGTTCAGGTAAATCATAGCCAACACTGGTTTATAATCAGTTTACGAGTTCACAAGTTCACAAGTTTACGAGTTCATAAGTTCACAAGTTGACATGTTCGCCTGTGCGTTCAGGTAAATCATAGCCAACACTGGTAATCATAATTATGACGTACTGATGAGAACCTCGTTCGAATAATTCTGAATTGTGAATTGTGAATTAGCAGAGGATTGTGAATCAACTATTTCGTTAGTTTTGGCATTTCCGTAGTAGCGTCTTCGATGATAAACGACTTGCCCTGCTCCTTTATCTTGATATAAATGATGTGGTCTTTTATAACTTCGTATTTTTCTGTTGGCCATGAGAAGGAAACACGGAACCAGTCATTATTCAAGGCTTTAATCTTCAGTGTTTGAAGATTCTCCTTCACACAATCCTGTGCATTGAGAAGTACGTCAGCACCAGTGTCGGCAGTCTTCTTCAAAACCTTTGGACTAACAAACTTCTTTGCAATCACCATGTAAAGGTCTGAGAGCTGATAGATAAGGCTGTTCATATAGGTCTTGTAAAAACCATAAGCGAACTGTTGCTTTTCCTTCTGTGTTTCGTTCATCGTAACAGCAGCACTTTTAGCCTTTTTAGCTTGTGCATAGGTTGTAAGTGGTGCAGAAGCCAAGCATACAGCTAAGCTTATTGCAAGATAAATCTTTTTCATTGTTATTGTTGTTTATAGAATTAATATCAGTAAAAATAGTTGGTCGCTTTTCAAGTCGTATCGTGTCAGGTTCCTCAGCGCATAACTGTTTAGGTGTTATAGTATTTGCCTCTCTGTAGCTGACAAACGTTGAAATCTTATCAGTACTTTTCTTTATAATTGTTTGTTTCGTGTGCAAAGATAGGAAATAAAGCCATTCAAACAAATTATTCTGCAATTATTTTCAAAGAGAATGAAATTAAGTGGACGAGTTGGCAAGTTATTTGCAGCAATAGACCACAGTTTACATTAGTTTTCATAATGATGGCATACTGATGAGAACTTCGTTCGAAAAATGATATGTATTATGAATTATGAATCAACAAAGGATTATGAATTGTTTTTTAATAGCCCTTATCGGATAAAAAAATATACAGCATGAAGTCATTGATTATAAGTACTGTTTGTTTCTTAGGACTTTTAGGATTGATCTATACAGTTAATTATCTTTACTATCGTTTCTCCCCAGTTCGTTCATTCCCGAGTGTTACCACTCTTTCTGCAAGAGCTCTCTTGGGGATGTTCATAAGTGGAGTAGGTTACTTCGGTACGCTCTTTTGCTTGGTGTCCTTTGATAGCGAATTAGGATTAACCCATTCTGTCTCTCTGCAGATATATCTATGTATTGGAGTGTTTCTGCTGTTGATAGCAGCGATAGTAGGTATTTTTCGATACGACAAAGGTGTTTGGCTTCGTCGTAATCCTAATCATAGCAGACTTTTCATTCCCTCGTGGAATGAAGGATCTAAGAATATGGGTGTTTCAATAAGCAAGGTTGATGATATCAATTATGGTCGCGGCGTAAGTTTCTCATGGTTTGATGGATGTTTTATTACTGCAGGAAGACACAGCGTAGCGTTTGAATACTATGAATATAAATTTACGGCTCACCGCTCTATACGTAAGATTATTTACAAAAAAGAGATGAGTTTTAATTTCAAAGCAGGTGCGCTATATGTGATAAAGATAATTCCAGAGAGGCAAACCTTCCAAATCACACAAGATACGACAGTTAACTTTGGCCTTTGAGACTTGAACTACGAATTCCTCGAATGGCACGAATGCTTGCAATCTTTGAGCATTGAGTTTTGCACATTGAACTTTATGCTCAGTACGATTAACGACTACGAATTCCTCGAATGGCACGAATTATTTTAACCTTTGAGCATTGAGTTTTGCATATTGAACTTTATGCTCTGTACGATTAACGACTACGAATTCCTCGAATGGCACGAATGCTTTTAACCTTTGAGCATTGAGTTTTGCACATTGAACTTT
>NZ_JH114139.1:179827-197624 GCF_000224595.1 Prevotella sp. C561
GTACGATTAACGACTACGAATTCCTCGAATGGCACGAATGCTTTTAACCTTTGAGCATTGAGTTTTGCACATTGAACTTTATGCTCTGTACGATTAACGACTACGAATTCCTCGAATGGCACGAATTATTTTAACCTTTGAGCATTGAGTTTTGCACATTGAACTTTATGCTCTGCACGATTAACGACTACGAATTCCTCGAATGGCACGAATTATTTAGCAAAAAGGGTTCGCGCAATTAGAGAAATTCGTAGTGCTTTGTTGGCAGTTTACGAGTAGACAGGTTGACGAGAGACGAGTTACTTGTAGCGATAAACCATAGTTAACATCGATAATTATGAGTGGTAGTTGACGAGTAGGCAAGTTGACGAGTAGACAAGTTATTAGCATCGATAAGCCATAGCTAACTTCGGTGATAAAGCCACAGCTAACTTCGGTGATAAAGCTACAGCTAACTTCGGTGATAAATAAACGGCTAACTTCGGTAATAAATAAACAGCTAACATCGGTAACAAATAAACAGCTAACCATTCTTCCCCTATCATCTTGTTTTGTAAAGATAATTCATTGCTTGAAAATAAAAGGGCGTTAATACCATTCAAGTTAACGCCCTTTTAGCTCGCAAAAGACGCCCTTTAAGCCCCTTGCTAACGCCCTTTTGAACCCTTCGTAAGCACCTTCTAAACCACACGTCTTCAACTGTCTGATAGAAAAAGACTTACGATGGCTCTGAGACCATGAATTCTTAACCCTGTTTTCCACGTTCTGTAAAACCAAAAAGTAAAATAAATTCGAATACCGACTACGAATTGTGATACTTTGAACTACGAATTTCTCGAATGGCACTAATCCTTGCAAACCTTGACCTTTGAACTACGAATTTCTTGAATGGCACGAATCCTTTTAACCTTTGAGCATTGAGTTTTGCACATTGAACTTTATGCTCTGTACGATTAACGACTACGAATTCCTCGAATGACACTAATTATTTAGCAATAAGAATTCGCACAATTAGAGAAATTCGTAGTGCTTTATTGGTAGTTGACGAGTAGACAGGTTAACGAGTAGACAAGTTATTTACAGTAATAAACCACAGTTAATATCAGTAATCAGAAGTGGTAGTTGACGAGTTGACAGGTTAACGAGTAGACAAGTTAATTGTAGTAATAAACTATGGTTAACATCGGTAATCATAATTCTGATTGATAGTTTATGAATTCTGAGTCAATAAAGGATTGTGGATTATGAATTAGCAAGTATTCTTTTTGCATGCCATAAAAAAGTGTTATATTTGCAACTGTAAACCTAAATCAATGTAATTATGTCTAAATCTACTACTGTCTTCCTGGGTATAAGGAAGCATCCCCCATTCGCAGTGGGAGGGGTGGCACTCTCTTTGTGTCTGAGTTTATTTGCCGCTACCCCAGCAGTTAGTTCTACACGTACGAGTGTAAAAACATTTGAGAGTACACAGCAACAAAAGCAGGCTATCAAGGGTGTTGTGAAGGATACCCATGGTGAACCCGTTATCGGTGCCTCTGTGATGGTTAATGGAGTCGCCATGGCTGTTACGGATGTTGATGGCAACTTCTCGCTTTCAGCAGCACCGGGTGCTGTGCTACAAGTAAGTTATGTGGGCTTTAAGCCTCAGTCTGTAACCGTCAAAGCGGGTATGACCAATTACACTGTTAGTCTGCAAGATGACAACCAAGCATTGAACGAAGTGGTTGTCGTAGGTTATGGTGTACAAAAGAAGGTAAACCTCACGGGTTCTGTATCATCTGTTAAGGGCGATGCACTTGAGATGCGCCCAGTGACAGATGCGTCGCAGAGTCTTCAGGGTTTGGTACCGGGTTTGATGGTATCAAATGGTAGCTCTGGTCGTCCGGGTGCCACGGCAGCCTTGTCATTGCGTGGTCAGGGCAACCTCTCCGGTACTGGTCATCCTTACGTCTTGGTAGATGGAATCGAGATGAGTCTTGCCGATGTCAATCCAAATGATATCGAGTCAATCTCCGTATTGAAAGATGCATCCGCTTGTTCTATCTATGGTGCGCGTGCTGCCTACGGTGTTATCTTGGTTACGACCAAGCGAGGAGAGGAAGGCAAGATGCACGTAAACTATCAAGGAAGCATGGGTTGGAACCGTCCGACGGTCTTACCTGAGATGGCAAATGCCGTAGAGTTTGCGAAGATGTGGAATGCTGGTGTTACGAATGCCAACTCCTCTCGTCTCTACAGCGACGAAAAGATTAAGCTGTTAGAGCAGTATATGAACGACCCATCAAGTGTGAATCCATGGCAAGAACTCCCTGCCAACTCCTTGATGAACCCAGCCTTTGAGAACACAGAGAAGGGTATTGGAAACGTTGACTACTTCAAGTTACATTATAAAGACTATGCCTTCAAGCAGCAGCACAACGTAAGTCTGAGCGGTGGCGGTAAGCAGGCACAGTATTATGTATCAGGAGGTTACTTCAAGGAAGACGGTATTCTGCGTTATGCCAAGATGAACTTTGAGCGTATGAACCTCGCTTCCAACCTCACCTCTCGTCTCACCTCATGGATGAAGATGAAGCTTAATTTGAAGTATGTTCATTCTGTCGACAACACTCCTTTTGGTGCAGGCGGACTGAGTGAAGGCTTCTATCACTCCTTAGCACGTTTCCGTCCGACGATTTCTGTTGTCGATCCTAACGGTCATTTCACGGAGTTGTCAATGATTCCTTACCTACAGAGTGGCACCTTCACCCGTACAAAACGCAATCATTACGACATCACATTAGGCTTCGAACTTAATCCAGTAAAGGGATTGATTATCAATGCCGATTACACCAATAAGTTTATCTCAACCTCATATGAGGCTTTGAATGTTGCGCCAGACATCTATGCAGCCGATGGTGTAACCACTTCAAAGGGTGTGCGAGGAGAGTTGGATGCAAGTCCTGATGGCAAGTATCAGCGTTCAAACTATAACATTCACTATCAGAATATCAGCCTTTATGGTAACTACTCATTGACCCTTGCCGAGGATCATAACATCGTTTTGATGGCTGGTTATCAAGAAGAAAACAACAAGGTAGACTATCTGAAGAACGGTATCTCTGGTCTTTACTCAATGCACAATCCAAATACGGCAATGGGAACAGGCGACAAGCAGCCAGACGATATCCGCAACGGATGGGCAACACGTGGCTTCTTCGGACGTATCAACTACGACTATCAGGGTCGTTACCTGCTCGAAGTAAACGGCCGTTATGACGGTTCTTCACGCTTTGCACGCGACCATCGTTGGGGCTTCTTCCCATCTGTATCTCTCGGTTGGAACATTAGTCGTGAGAAGTTTATGGAGCCACTCAGCCAGAAAGTATCGCAGTTGAAGTTGCGCATGTCATACGGTAAGCTCGGTAATCAGGCAGGTGCAGCGCTCTACACCTTCGCATCAACCATGAACCTCAGTGGTGGATTGGGAAGCTATATCTTTGCAGATGGTCGTCATGCTTACCTCCTTGCGCCAGGCGTTGTAAACCCTGCAACAACATGGGAGAAGGTGAGCAGTAAGAATATCGGTTTAGACTTCGGTTTTATGAACAATGCCCTTACGGGTAGTCTTGACGTCTACGAGCGTAAGACAAAGGATATGTTAGGACCTGGTGTCGACTTCCCTGACTTCTTCGGTGCTAATGCCCCACAAACCAATAATGCGTCTTTGCGCGACCGTGGTTGGGAGCTAACGCTGAATTATCGTGGTAAGATTGGTAAGGACATCGACTATAGTATCGGTGGTTCTTTGGCTGACTATACCTCTATCGTAACAGACTATACTAACCCAACGGGTACGGCACCAGCCAGCAACTGGTATAAGGGCAGACGCGTAGGAGAGATATGGGGCTATCGTACAGACGGCTTGTTGCAGACACAGGAGCAGGCTGATGCTTACAATGCATCGCATAACAACACCTTCTTCTCAACCTTGAAGTGGACACCGGGTGACGTTGCTTATCGCGATCTTAACAACGACGGCTATGTGAACAATGGTAAGAATAAACTCGATGATATGGGCGATATGACCATTATCGGTAACACCTCTCCACGCTATCAATACACAATCAATGGTATGGTTAGCTGGAAGGGACTTAGCCTTAGCTTCATGTTCCAAGGCGTAGGCAAGCGTGATTGGGACCCAACCAACAGCGTTTACTTCTGGGGAACAGGTCCTTACGCACAGGTAACGCTCTTCAAAGACCATCTTGACTATTGGTCAGAGAGCAATCCTAATGCCTACTATCCAAAGCCTTATATCAATTCAGCAGGTGGCGTTCGTCCATACGCAGCGAAGACAAAGAGCCAGCCTACTGACCAATACTTGCAGAGTGCGGCTTACTGTCGTTTGAAGAACTTGACCTTGAGTTACATCCTCCCACAGGCTTGGACACAGAAGATGAAGCTCCAGCAGGTGAAGGTGTTCTTCTCTGGTGAGAACCTCCTTACCTTCACAAAGCTAAAGAAGATGCTCGACCCAGAGGTTATCTTCACTGCCAATGGCTACACAGGCGAAGGCGGTAAGAACTATCCAATGAACAAGGTCATCTCGTTTGGACTTATGGTTAATCTCTAATCCTTTAAAAGAATATAACTATGAAACTTAAATATATATGTTTAGCACTCTTGAGTGCAACAACACTTACAAGTTGCTTCGACTTGGACAAGTCTCCTGAAGGAGTGCTTTCAACGGTCAACCCTTTCACTTCCTTGGGTGAGATGAACAGCTATCTCGACCAGTTCTATCAGACAGGTGTGAAGGGACAAGACTTTAACTCATGGGGTAGTGGTGGTATTGCTGGTATCGATATGAACAGCGATAACATGGCAAGTGGCTCTGTTAACACACGCCTCAATGGTGGTTTGACCCTCGCTAATGCGGGTAAACTCGGTCATTACTATAATATTCGCAACGTCAACTTCTTCTTGAATAACCTCAATTTCAAGGATAAGAACTCCTCTGCCTACAAGCAATGCGTGGGCGAAGCTTATTATTTCCGTGCTTGGTTCTACTTCCAGTTGTTCAAAAACTATGGTAAAATCGCTTGGGTGAATCGCCCTCTCGAACCACAGGAGGAGGAGATGAACCAGCCACAACAGGAACGAACCGTGATTGCTGATAGTATTCTTGCCGACCTCGATAAGGCTATTGCCAACCTTAACTTGCAGAACAGCAGTGCTACAATGCGTATCCACAAGGACGTGGCACGTGCTTTCAAGAGCGAGGTGGCACTCTATGAGGCTACATGGGAGAAGTATCATAAGGCAAAGAACGATGCTTTCTACGACCCAACTGTTACCGATGCGAAGATTAAGTCTTACTTAGATCAGTGTGTTGAGGCTTGTAAGGACGTTGTTGACAGAGGTGTCTGGAGAATCTATACGACTGGTAATCCATTGAACGACTACCGCGTTATCTTCCAGACAGAGGACCTTAGCGCCAACCCTGAGGTGTTATGGTTTAAGCGATATGACGGCGTGAATGTTGGTAACAGCGTTGATCGCTACCTCAATCAGGGTGGTGGTAGTAGCGGTGTTACGGCATCATTGGTTGACGACTACCTCACCATCGACGGTAAACCCTTTGTTGGACCAGCCGTGTTGACTGCAAAGGCAACCTTTGGCGACGAGTTAAAGCCAACTGTTCGCGACCCACGTCTGTGCCAGACGGTGTGCATGCCGGGTCAGATTCTGCGTCCAGACCAAGGCGGTTACGTTGTTCCACCACTCAATGGGTCGGGCTATAACAAGAATGAAACAGGCTATTCAATGCTCAAGCACGTACAGATTGACTATAAGGGAAGCCTTGATCAGGAAGGTAAAGGCAGCACACCAGCCATTCAGTATCGCTATGCCGACATCCTCTTAAACTATGCTGAGGCTTTGGCAGAGCTCGATGGTGCCGCTAACGCAAGTCAGATTATTACTATCTTGAAGCCTTTGCGCGACCGAGTTGGTATGCCAGCAGTCGACTTCGACAGAGAGTATAACACCGAGGCAGACTATCCTTTCCACCAACTCAATAAGTATTTACAGGCAGTTCGCCGTGAACGTCGTATTGAGCAGGCTTGTGAAGGCCGTCGATTGGATGATATCTTCCGTTGGGCAGCAGCCGATGAGCTGATCGTTGGCAAGCGTGCACACGGTGTTTTATTCGTGGGTAGCAACCTCGAACATCATGCAAAGTATGGCACAAGCCTCGTTTATGACAAGCCAAAAGGCAATAATCTCTACCTCTCTGGCAAGCCGGGCGACGCACAACGTTACGTATTGCCTGTGAATCCATCAGGCTATGAGACCGGTTGGAAGTTTAATCCAAAGCGTGATTACCTCCTTCCGTTCGAAACGCGTATGCTCACACTGACCAACAATCTGTGGAAGCAGAACCCTGGATGGGATAAATAATTGCGATAAACCAATTTATTATATATGCAAAATAAAGTTTTATACGGCTTGACAGGAGCGATTGCAATGAGTGCATTCGTTCCTGCCCAAGCGCAGAAGAAACCGATGAACATCGTCTTCATCATGAGCGATGACCATTCGTACCAGACAATCAGCGCTTACGACAAGCGTTTTATCAGTACACCTAACATCGACTGGTTGGCTGACAATGGTGTGAAGTTCCAAGAGAGCTTTGTTGCCAACTCCCTCAGTGGTCCGTCACGTGCATGTATGCTGACCGGTAAGCATAGCCATGCTAATGGCTTCACGGACAATTCTAAGACCTTTGATGGCGGTCAGCAGACCTTCCCTAAGTTGCTCCAGAAGCAGGGCTATCAGACGGCAATGATTGGTAAGTGGCACCTCACCTCACTGCCAACAGGCTTCAACTACTGGGATATCCTTATCGGACAGGGCGACTACTATAACCCTGACTTCCTCAGCAATGGTAAGAAGATACGCCGTCCGGGCTATGTGACGAACATCATTGCCGACATGGCGATTGACTGGATGGAGAACAAACGCGACAAGAACAAGCCTTTCTGTCTGTTGATGCACAACAAGGCGCCTCACCGTGTGTGGAATCCTGATACCTGCGACCTCCGCCTCTATGACGATGTGACCTATCCGTTGCCTAAGACTTTCTATGATGACTATGCTGGTCGTTTAGCTGCACAGAAGCAGGAGATGAGTATCATTAAGGACATGGACCTCGTCTATGACAATAAGATGGCAGATAAGGAGAACGAGATTCACACCACTACTGGTCTTGAACAGTGGGGACGTGGCAACTACAAACGTATGACACCTTCGCAGCGGGCGCAGTGGGATAGCTACTATGACCCAATCATCAAGAAGTTTAAAGAAGACAAACTCTCTGGTAAGGCTCTCGCTGAATGGAAGTATCAACGTTATATGCACGACTATATGCGTGTGATTCACTCTGTCGATCGCAACGTCGGTCGTGTCATCGAGTATCTGCGCCAGCATGGTCTTCTTGACAACACAATGATTGTCTATACTTCTGATCAAGGTTTCTACATGGGCGAACATGGATGGTTCGACAAGCGTTTCATGTATGAAGAATCATTCCGCACACCATTGTTGGTTTACTATCCGGGCGGTAAGCATGGGGTTGTCAAAGAGATGGTACAGAATATCGACTATGCCCCAACCTTCCTCGATGTAGCTGGTGCAAAGGTGCCTTCTGACATTCAGGGCCGTTCTTTCCTCCCACTCCTTGAGGGTAAGAAGCCTGCCAACTGGCGTCAGTCGCTTTACTATCACTACTACGAATACCCTGCCGAGCACTCTGTTTGCCGTCACTATGGTATTCGTACGAAGCGTTATTCGCTCATGCACTTCTACAATGATATCAATGCTTGGGAACTTTACGACCTAAAGAAAGACCCTGACCAAATGCATAATATCTATGGTAAACCAGGTACGGAGAAGCTCACAAAGAACCTTAAGAAACAACTCCTTCAGCTGCAGGTGCAGTATGATGATCCAATACGCTTAAAACTTTGAACTTTGAGGTTTGAACTTTTTTACCTTTGAACTTTGAGGTTTGAACTTTGAACTTTGTGATATGTATCATTAATGACTACGAATTACGCGAATTGCGCGAATCCATAGTATTCTTTGAACTTTGAGGTTTGAACTTTGAACTTTATGATTTGAACTACGAATTGCGCGAATTGTGCGAATCCTTGCAAACCTCAAGGTTCAAAGGTAAAAGGTACATATCATAAAGTTCAAAGTTCAAAGTTTAAAGTTCGAATTTATTTTACATTTAGGGTCAGGAAAAGGTGAGGAATAGAGTCGAGAATCAGCTTTTTTATTACCTTTGTAAGTATCTTGTTATCAGTTGTTTGTAAAGTTGCAGTTTTGAAGGTGCTTACTAAGGTCCGAGAAGGGCGTTATTAAGGTTCTTAAAGGGCATCTTTAGCAAGCCAAAAGGGCGTTAATTCGAATGGAATTAACGCCCTTTTGATTTTTAGGTTATGAAATTATCTAACAAAAGAAGAGGTGTCAGTACACCTTATTGAACCTTTGTGAGTTCATAAATCAGATAACGTTCTGTGAGTGGAATTCTTCCGTATTCCAAGGTCTCATGATATAGCATTGTGTAGGCATTGAAAGGACGAAGATAAATCTTAACCTTACTTGTTTTTACATTATAATATCCGTAGCCGTTAAAATAAGTTCTAAGATACCATACGCTTGGTTTGTTGTGACTGCGGTCTAAGAAGTCAGCTTTCCCTCTTGATACTTCAAACCGATATACGCAACTGTCTTGTTGGTTACGACTGGTGAAACGAATTCCATCAAGTTCTATATTAGCCTCTTCGTCTCGTTTAGTAAATATCTCTGGTAGTGTATCGTTTATCCCAGTTTTTTCAATATTGTGTAGCTGCACATACGTGTCGCGTGACAGGGTTAAATAGCCATAGTTATATTTTTTTTGTATATGATTAGAGAGTCGAGGTCAAGCCTTGAATTGGAATAATAATTCTTCTTGGTTGAAGGGTCGTAAACATGCACATTACCTTTATACGTACCGGGTAAAGAATTCTGTATTTTAAGTGCTTCTTCACTACTGATAGGTGCAAAAGTAGAGGTGTTGTCTGTTGTGTTTTCATCATCTTTCGTACATGAAACGGCAAAGCTGCCTATCAACAGTAGGAAAAGAGTGACGAGTAGGTTGTATTGATTCTTGTTATTCATAATCTATTCTTTATTCGTAGTTTATTCTTTTCGTAAAAGGGAAGTCAGTTTATCCTATGCCGTCTTCTTTAATTTGCATATAAAATAAACGTCGTTGAATTCGGCTTTTATTTTATTGTTTTGAACCATACTGTCATAAAACAAGGCACCCACAGGCTTTATGTAAACCGTCAATTCTTTCGTTGTATTGTTGATAGTTCCACAGACATTAAAATACAACTCAGTCAAGTCATAACGATTCTGGTGGTGACCGGTTATATATGGATAGAAATGATATGGGTCATACAATTGGAATGCCACTTCTGAAGGATTCTTCTTGTTTCTTCCTATGAGTCTTGTGCGATAATCATGTATCTTTTCATCCTTCCACCAAGTTTTATTTTTGATTATTTTGTATAGTAAGTCATAAGCATATTGGTCCTTCTTTAAAGCATATAATGTAAAAGGAAGGGGAACAGGACTCAGGTTAAACTGATCTAAGTATAATACGAATTTGGCACTTACATGATTATCAAAATTAGAAGGAATTACCTGTTTGGTTTTAGGATCATAAACGGTTAGCGTACCCTCGTAGGTGCCCACTGCCTTTACAAAGATATCGTCAGCATCTTCTCCTTGAATAGGAATTGAATAATTAATATTAGGTTGCAGGATATCAGCTGTGAAATCATAATATTCGATAGGAACAAATGGCATGTGGTCGTTTGCGCTTTCTTCATCTTTTGAACATGAAGCAAACAAAAGTGGAAGGACTAAACATGCGACCGCAATAAATAACTTTGATTTGGGAAGTTTCATTGTAAAAAGTCATTTGGTTTTATGTGTACAAAGGTACAGAAACCTTTTCTTCTCTACTAAGAATTGCAGATTTGTTAACCTGCTTTGCTCTTTATTAAACCCAAATCGTTCATTAGAGCCTAAACCTGTTGTGTTTTATTATTGAGCAGATTGGCTGTCTTTGCAACGCAGGCGTAGCGAGCTACATCAAGTTCGAGTACAAGACACCTGTGCTTATCGACGACTTCTGTTCCTACTACCAGAGCCACGAGAACAAAACAGTCATCTATCTCCTCATCAACCAAGGCTTTGCGGACAAGCAGTGCCTCATGCCATTCTTCAACCGCTCCAACAACCCTGACCTTATCCTTGTCATCCCATTGGCAGGAGTCTGCCGAGGGCGTAACGTCTTCCGCAAGGACAAGTCTGCGAGAAACTCGCTGAGAGCGAAGAAGACCTCCTCGAATACCGCACCGACGGCTCCGACGCTTTCGACACCCTCTATATCGGTTGCGAGAAATTCCCTATACATGATATAGTGAGTGTAACTGTAAGTGGAGTGATGTTGTCTAAAATCCCCCACAAACGGCAATAAACTTACCCTTCTTGTCGTTTTTCTTATTCTAATTGTGCTATGTTCACTAAATAGTTCCCGTAATTCTTCTCATTTACAAAGAAAAGAATTATCTTTGCTTTAAAAGTAAATCTTTTAACAATGAATTTAAATCTAAATAGAATAAAAGTTGTTCTAACTGAACATAACAAAACAGGCAAATGGCTATCTGAAGAACTGGGGGTAAATCCTGCTACTGTTTCTAAATGGTGCACCAACACTACCCAGCCAGACTTGTATACATTAAAGAAAGTGGCGGAGTTGTTACAATTAGATATAAAGGAGCTGATAAGATAATACTGTTAGGGCAATGAAGAAATCAAACATAAGTCTCAAACTCATAGAATTAAGAAAGACTAAAAAAACTTTCCTTGAAATCTGTATGTAAGGAGACTGGAATATCTGTAGATGTACTTAAAGATATTGAGGCCAGTAAAGTCATTCCTTCGTGGGAACAAGTAAGAGAACTTGCTACTATCTACGGTTTTAGCGACGAATATCTTATCTGTCTGCAGATTAGTGATGAAGCTGTCAAGATAGACATGAATGATGTAGACACACCATGTATAGTGGCAGAGGCACCTACTCAATATGGTCAACTTAGTTTGTTCGATTATAGAGACTCGTCGTTATACAAGCCATTTGGCTTAGAAAGTCGTAGATACATCGGAAACAAGACAAAGTTAACTGACTGGATAATGTACGTTATCCATACAGAAGTTCCAGATGCCAAAACTTTTTGCGACATCTTTGCTGGAACAGGCTCTGTTGCAAACCAAGCCTTGAACACATATAACAAGGTTATCGTAAACGATTTCCTTATCTCGAACAACACCATTTATAAAGGATTTTTCGGGAAAGGAGAATGGGATAAGCAAAAGTTGTTTGACATTCTGGATTACTACAATTCAATTGACCCTGATTCGATAAGCGACAACTGGTTTTCTGCAAACTATGGTGATAAATACTTTGCCATGAAAGTAGCCAAACTTATTGGTTTTATCAGGCAGGATATTGAGAATAAGAAAAGCGAACTCACCGAGAAGGAGTATTGCATTTTATTGGCATCTCTAATTTATAGCATTGACAGACTTGCAAACACAGTAGGTCATTTTGATGCTTATATTAAGAAAAAAATAAACTATCAGCCACTGAAGATGAGACTGATACAAGCAAAAAGTTGCTCTAATATAGAGATACATAAAGAGGATGCTAATCAATTAGCAAAGACTGTCTCAGCTGATGTCGTGTATATGGATCCACCATATAACTCACGTCAGTATAGCAGATTTTACCATGTGTATGAAACTTTGGTTAAATGGGATGAACCAGAACTCTTCGGAGTGGCATTAAAGCCTGCTCCCGACAACATGAGTGCATATTGTACGTCCAAAGCATATAGCTATTTCGAAGATATGGTTATGTCATTAGATGCGAAATACTTGGTAGTCTCATATAACAATACATATAACTCAAAAAGTAATTCCTCTGAGAATAAAATTCGACTGAGCCAAATAAAGTATCTGCTTGATTGTTGCGGAACAACAACCGTATATGAACACAAGCACCAAGCATTCAATGCTGGCAAGACTGAGTTTGAAGACCATAAGGAATTTTTGTTCGTTACTAAAGTGGACAATGAAAAAAGAAGTAAATCGTTCTCCTCTCTTCTACGTTGGAGATAAATATAAGTTGATAAGTGAAATAAAAACATATTTCCCTCAATCCATAAATAGGTTTATAGAGCCGTTTGTGGGTGGTGGGTCTGTGTTTCTTAATATTGATGCAGAAGAATTCCTGTTGAACGATATTGATACCAATGTTATTGATATACATAAGTTCCTTTGCAGTTATAGCAAGAAACCTAATGTGTTCTTTGAAAAACTCTTTACGTTGATTCAGAGTTATGGATTGTCATGCTCATACAAGGAAGATGTCATCCCCGTATCATTGAAAAAAGAATTCGTTAAAACATACTTTGCAAAGTATAACAAAGACAAATATATGCAATTGCGTTCAGACTATAACAATTCTGACCGTACAGATATGTTGAAGCTATATGTTCTTCTTATATATGGTTTTAACCACATGATAAGGTTTAATGGCAAGAACGATTTTAATCTCCCAGTTGGTAATGTTGACTTTAACCAGAACGCATATAATGCTTTGGTGAGATACTTTTCACTAACACAGGCAAAGAAGCCAAAGTGGAAGAGTATGGATTTCCGTAGATTTCTTTCTCGCATAACTTGGCGAGAGGGAGATTTCGTATATCTTGACCCACCTTATCTAATAACCTTTAGTGAGTATAATAAATTGTGGGACGAAGATACAGAGCAAAGTTTACTTGCTTTACTTGATGAAATGTCAGGTAAAGGTATTAAATTCGCAATATCTAATGTAACACACTATAAAGGACGTACAAATGAGTTGTTTCTCGAATGGGCTAAGAATTATAATACGCACTCAATAAAAAGTAATTATATTAGTTTCCACGATAACACTATTAAGTCTTTTAATGAAGTATTAATAACAAATTACTGATATGCCAAGACAGTCTGAATACAAACCGCTCCTTTACACAACAACCGTACGCAACCCCGAACGGTATAAGGACTTTATACATCTGTTGAAAAAGTTTGATGGTCAAATTCTGACCGCTGATATTGTTGAACAATTTGAAAGAGAAGCTTTCAAATGTGGACTTTATCGTCCTGTAAAACGTATTCCCGAATCTGCAAAGCAGAAATGGGGTAATACGTCACCAGGATATTTTGGTGAATACGCTCTTACCGATGAAGAAACCAAAGCCATTTTTGATGGTAATGATCCTCGTATTCACAGAGATATCGCAGGTCATAAAGAAGCTGGATTCGAAAGAGGTTGGGAAAGCCGATTTGAAACGCAGTTCAAGTTACTGAAAGTTCTTGGATTCGTCTATTATAACATGGGCGAACGTATTGAATTCTCAGAGACTGGTAATTTCCTTGCAGATACAGTTTCCATTACATACGATGACAACGGCACAGTTAATCGTGAAATTGTCAAACCTCAGAATGAGCAAATCGCCTTTATGCAGGCTTTTGCTAAACAGCAACGCTGTAATCCATTCATTAGAGAGCTCAACGACAACATTCCACTTATCTTATTGCTGCAAGTTATTCGTCTGTTGAATAGTGACCCTCAGTATAATAATTGCGGTATTTCATACAAAGAGATACCATTGCTCCTCTTTTGGAAGAATAACGATGCTAATGCTTTGTATCAAAGAATTAAACAACTGCGAAAAGAGTATGGATATTCTCCATCGCCAGAGGTTATCAATGATATTTGTGTTAATGAAATTCTTGGTGGATTTAAAGCGTTTAAGCAAAAGTCCGTTGTGTCTGAATACCCTGACGACTTTGTTCGCAAAATGCGAATGACAGGTCTTATCTCATTTCGTGGAGGTGGTAGATTCATCGACATCAACCACAATGAAGATGAAAAGATAGATTATATCATCTCGACATATTCTCATTATCAGAAATACGAGGAAGAAAGAAGCTATTTTGATTATATGGCTTCTGTTGACAAGGAATTATTGAACATTGAGGGTGTTGTTGTTTCAAAGAACGAAGCAGCAATCAAACTCACAGAGTGGACGCGTGTATATAACTGGGATACAATAAAGGTAGAATTAGACCATCTCGCTAAGCGCACCTCGTCTAAGGATGACACTTTGAAGTTTATTGATGCTCCATCGCGTCTTGAGTTCCTTACTGCCCTTGCCATCAAAACTCAGCTACCACATGTAGAAGTTATTCCAAACTTCCCGATTGATGACACAGGACTTCCAACATCGACGGCGGGAGGAGGTATTGGCGATATTGAATGCGTAGAAGCTTCTAACGCAATCCTTGTGGAAGTAACTATGGCACAAGGACGGACACAAACCATGATGGAGGTATGGCCTATTGAACGACACTTGATTGAATTCAAGGAAAAATACGAAGTACCGTCTCAGTGTGTGTTTGTCGCTCCCTCAATATTCAATGATACGGTAAGACAAATAGAGTTCGTTAAGTTTACAAACAACCTCATAATCCGTCCATACAAGATTGATGATTTCGTGGGGTATTTGGAGACCTCTCGCACACTTTATAAAAAGACAGTATAATTAAATTCCATACGGCATTATACAAATAGAACGGTTAAAAGATATAATCCAGTCAGCCAATATGAATTTCATTCTTTGTTATTAGAGATAAATTCAGTACTTTTGTAACAATAATAAAAAGAGGAAGAGATATGGAACCATTGGCAGAACGATTGCGACCACGCACGCTCGACGATTATATCGGACAGGAACACCTCGTTGGTGAGGGGGCTGTGCTCCGACGTATGATTGACTCGGGGCGCATTGCGTCGTTTATCCTTTGGGGACCACCGGGCGTGGGTAAGACTACGTTGGCACAGATTATCGCTAATCGCTTGGAAACACCGTTCTATACGCTTTCTGCCGTGACGAGTGGTGTGAAGGATGTGCGCGATGTCATCGAAAGAGCACAGAGCGGTCGTTTCTTCAATTCGGCCTCGCCAATCCTCTTTATCGATGAGATTCATCGCTTCTCAAAGTCGCAGCAAGACTCGCTGTTAGGGGCGGTGGAGAAGGGAACAGTCACCCTGATTGGTGCCACAACAGAGAACCCTTCCTTCGAGGTGATACGTCCGTTGCTCTCTCGTTGCCAACTCTATGTGTTGAAATCATTAGAGAAGGCCGACCTGCTGAAGCTCTTACACAGGGCAGTGACAGAGGATGTCGAACTGAAGAAACGGCATATCGAGTTACGGGAGACGGATGCCATCCTGCGTTATAGCGGTGGTGACGCACGTAAGTTACTGAATATTCTCGACTTAATCGTGGCTGCCGAGACTGGCGATGACATTGTTGTGACGGATAAGATAGTGGAGGAGCGACTGCAAGAGAACCCCTTAGCCTACGATAAGGGCGGTGAGATGCACTATGATATCGTGTCGGCTTTCATCAAGTCGATACGTGGCTCCGACCCCGATGCGGCCCTTTATTGGATGGCTCGTATGATAGAAGGAGGCGAAGACCCTAAGTTTATTGCGCGACGTGTCGTTATCAGTGCGGCTGAAGACATCGGACTGGCTAATCCGAATGCGCTTCTTTTGGCCAATGCGGCCTTTGATGCTGTGACGAAGATTGGTTGGCCCGAAGGGAGAATACCCCTGGCAGAGGCGGTGGTCTACCTCGCTCGTTCGAAGAAGGACAACTCTGCTTATAAAGCCATCAATCGAGCGATAGAGTTGGTGCGCCAGACTGGTAATCTGCCTGTGCCTCTCCATCTGCGTAATGCGCCTACTCAGCTGATGAAGGACTTGGGTTATGGCGATGGATATAAGTATCCTCACGACTACGAAGGACATTATGTCAAACAGCAGTATATGCCGGATGAGTTGGTAACCGACTCCACACAGGGACCCCTCCCTAACCCTCCCCGAAAGGGAGGGGACGCCTAACGGGGTGTGACCTCCCCCAACCCCTCCGAGAGAGGGGGGCGCCTAACGGAGTGTTATCTGCCTATGTTTCCCCTTATGATAGTAATAATATGTAGCGAAAGCTCACTAAATTGTACCCCAAACCCAACCAAATTGTGCCTCAAACCCTACCAAGCTGTACCCCGTTAGGCACTCCCCTCCCTTTTGGGGAGGGGTTGGGGAGAGGTCCTAACACCCAATAAACATGAAAATAGTAATTAAGTTGTAAACCAAACCCAACCAAATTCTACCTCAAACCCAACCAAACTGTACCCCGTTAGGCACTCCCCTCCTTCGGAGGGGTTGGGGGAGGTCCCCATTGGGGAGGGGTTGGGGGAGAGGTCCTAACACCTAAAGTATGAAAATAGTAATCCTCGACTGCCATGCAGTCAACCCTGGCGACTTGTCATGGGAACCAATCAAAGAGATAGCAGACTGCGTTGTTTATGAACGAACAAAGCAGGATGAAGTAGTTGAACGAGCTAAGGATGCCGACGGAATCCTTATTAATAAGGTGAATATCACACGTGAGCTGCTCGACCAACTGCCCCGATTGAAGTATATCGGAGAGCTTGCAACGGGTTATAACAACATCGATGTTGAGGCCGCTCACGAGCGTGGCATCGTCGTTTGTAACATCCCTGCGTATAGCACGGACAGCGTGGCACAACACGTCTTTGCCCTCCTCTTCAACGCAACTACGCATGTCGACCACTACGCCGAGGCTGTGCGTCGAGGCGAGTGGAGCAAGCAGAAGGATTTTTGTTACTGGGATACGCCCCTCATCGAACTCTCTGGTAAGACCTTAGGTATCGTTGGCTTGGGCCATATTGGGCAGAAGGTGGCCAGGATAGCACATGCGTTAGGGATGGACATCTCGGCTTATACGAGTAAGAACAGTAGTGACCTTCCTGAGTGTATCCGCAAGACAACCCTCGAAGGACTGCTTAGTACGTCGGATGTCATCACCCTTCATTGTCCGTTGACAGCTGCCAACACACGTATGATTAATGCCGAAACGCTTAAGAAGGTGCGCCGAGGTGCAATCTTGATCAACACTGGCCGTGGTGGACTCATCGACGAACAAGCTGTTGCCGATGCCCTAGCGAGTGGACAACTCAGTGCTTACTGTGCCGACGTGATGACCGATGAGCCACCACACAACGACAATCCGCTCTTCAATCAGCCGAACGCTTATATCACTCCTCATATCGCTTGGGCTACACGTGAAGCACGCGAACGCCTCATGAACATCTGTGTTGAGAATATAAGGAAGTTCATTGAAGGAGAACCACAGAATAGGGTTTGATGGGTGATGGGTGTTGAATGTTAGGTGTTGATGGCTTGCGATGCAGCTTTCCGCAGTCTGACATATACGCCCCAAATACCCTGCTGTTAGGGTGATGGGTGTTAAATGTTGGGTGTTGATGGCTTGCGATGCAGCTTTCCGCCGTCTGGCATGTACACCCCAAATACCCTGCTGTTAGGGTGATGGGTGTTAAGTGTTGGGTGTTGATGGCTTGCGATGCTGCTTTCCGTAGTCTGACATATACGCCCCAAATACCCAGCTGTTAGGGTGTTGGGTGTTAAATGTTAGGTGTTGATGGCTTGCGTTGCACCTTTCCGCTGACAGGCTTGTACACCCCA
>NZ_JH114139.1:197923-202050 GCF_000224595.1 Prevotella sp. C561
GGTGCTGATGATTAGCTAAAGTTGGCTATAAGGTTCTGTGAAATCGGTTGACTTAATGTCTCTGTGGAATGCTGTGTGTTCTGTTCTTCTGTGTTTTCTGTGAGAAAAGAATGCACCCACTCTATGAAATGACACACAAACAACACGCTGGGGAGTTTTTCTCTCACAGAGCGCACGGAGGTCACGGAGGTTTTAAGCGCACAGTTTCGAGCCCACAGAACGCCTTCGGCATACAGAGTTCACAGAGGCCTCACCCCCAGCCCCCTCTCCGAATGGAGAGGGGAGTAGTATGTGAGGTTACCCCTATTAGCCTGCTACTGATAGAAGATGGGCCGCTAAACATCTTGAGGACATACAGGGGTATCTCGGTAATCACTCCCCTCTCCATTCGGAGAGGGGCTGGGGGTGAGGCTTCTGTGGCTATAAGGTTCTGTGTTATCGGTTGACTTAATGTCTCTGTGGAATGCTGTGTGTTCTGTTCATCTGTGATTTTCTGTGAGAAAAAGAACGCATCCTCTCGATAAGATAAGACTCATGCAAGTTGCTGGGGAGTTTTTTCTCTCACGCAGGGTGTTTTTTCTCTCACAGAGCGCACAGAGTTCACTGAGCATTATTGCGCACAGTTTCGAGCCCGCAGAAGGCCTCCGGCATACAGAGTTCACAGAGCGTTACTGCTAAAGGTGGCTGTAAGGTTCTGTGATATCGGTTGACTTAATGTCTCTGTGCGCCTTTGTGTGTTCTGTTCATCTGTGATTTTCTGTGAGAAAAAGAACAATTGCGAGACTCGTTGGGGAGTTTTATCTCTCACAGAGTGCACAGAGTTCACTGAGCATTTTTGCGCACAGTTTCGAGCCCGCAGAAGGCCTCCGGCATACAGAGTTCACAGAGCGTTTCAGCTATCGTAGATACCGATAAGGGGCAACAAGCAGCCTACATCCAGTCCATAGGGGTATCTCGGTGATCACTCCCCTTCCCTTCGGGGAGGGGACGGGGAGGGGCCAGCACTTGCTTTGGCCCCCTTGTATTCTTTTCTTCTGTATTCTTCTGTGAGAAATAGCACACCCCTCTCTACTTCTGATGTTTATATACAACGTAGAAGAAGATACATAATGCGATGTCAGAGATGAGGCTCCCAAAGGCGCTAAGAAATGGTGAATACGTATATACTAAATTCAGTGGGAAGAAATCAAGGGTATCTACAAAGAATGAAATGATACTTGTGTTGTAGGCCAAAAAGTAAAGAGAAATCACAAGACTGGTGATTGCACCAATCAAGCCAATTAATGTTGCTGTTTTAATCTTCATGTTTTGTTTGTTTTAGTTAATATATTGGAAGCCTCACCCCCCAACCCCTCTGGGCCTCACCCCCAGCCCCTCTCCGAATGGAGAGGGGAGTGATCACCGAGGTTACCCCTATATGTCTGCTAAAAAGTGGGTGACATGTAGCGTGTAAACTCGTGCTATCTTCTCTCACTGATTACGCCACTCCGAGCAGCAGAAGATGGTTGACTAACCAAGTGTAAACGGCAGATACCCCAAGAGATAACGAGCGATCGACCAGATGATGACATGTGCTAACCTTGTTAAGGACGCAGAATACTCCAAAAGATAACGAGCGGGCGACCAGTTAAGAACGAGGATTGACCCAGTTGATGACATGGGCTAACTTTGTTGATAACGAGTAGCAAGCTAATTGAGAACGATGCGTACCCCACCTATGGACTGATGTTAACCCATCTAATAATTATGATAAGCCTACTTGCCTCACTCCTTCTACAAGCAGCCCCATAGGGGTATCTCGGTAATCACGCCCCTCCCTTTGGGGGAGGGGACGGGGGAGGGGCCACTGCTGTTGTTTGTTGTGAGGCCACTAATACACCTTACGCCCCCTCCCTTCCTTATCTTTCACGATAACTATCTGGCGTCGTCCTGCCTGTTGAGGGTTGGTTTTTATGCCAGAGAGGGTATAGGCAGTAGACGGCTGAGTGGCATTGTCAGCAGGAAACGAGGTGATGGCTGCAGTTGTATTCAGCGGTGTATAGCGGAAAGAGATAGTGTTATCGTGGTTCTTCGCAATCCCTCTTATTCCCGCTAAGTCCGTCACTCTATAGTTCGTATAGAAGCTAAGACGAGGGTCGGTAGTGCTCGTCAGACTATTGTTCAAGGCCGTTGGGAACGGGTCATTATCCTGTGAATCACTATTGAGGACGCCATCCGCAGGCACTATCGTGAACCGTGGATGACGCTGAGAGGCAGCCGCATTGAGGTTATTCATCCTCCACGCCATCGCATCATAGTCTACATGGAATACCATCAGGCCGTGGGCAGGCAGCTCACTGTCCCATCTGTAGGGCGTACGGTTCTCTAAGATGTAATACTCATCCTTGTTGTCAGGGTTATAGAGGACGTACGCCTCACCACCTTCCGACAGTCCTTTCATATCCTTCACGTCCACGGCAGCATCGCCGAGGGTGGTAGGCTTCAGCCAACCCATGAACGCCTTCTCGTAAGCATCATATCCTGCAGGCACCGTGCCGATACCTGTTCCGCCATAAACATTTACTAAACTCTCTGGTCCACCATTGTAGCTACCGCCACACATAAGGTCGTATCGTCCCGAGCCAACGTTCGTTCCGCCCCTTGTATCATAGAAGTCAGGGAGCCCTAAGCAGTGAGAAAACTCATGACAGATGGTTCCTATGCCCGAATAATACAGTCGTTGCATACCGTTGACTTGTGCTCTAATAATCTCATTACTACAAGCGTAGGTGTCAATCGTCTGTCCATTGAAATGGAGCGCACTCAGTCCTGCGTCCGTGAGCGAATACTTATGTGGCCAAACCGTGTCTGCATTGCCACCCGTAGCCTCGCCTTCACCCGCATAGATAACGTAGACCTGTTCCACTTCTCCGTCTCCGTCCCAGTCGTAGCGACGCCAGTCTACCTGTTCTTTGACGGCTTTACAAGCGTCGATAATCATCTGTGGCGCATTAGCATCGTTCATGTTCTGCGTGTGTTCACCGTAGTATTTATACGAATGAGCCAACTTCACGGGTCCAATGACATCAAAGGTAAGGTCGAACCTACCGTTGCTCTGGTCCTTGAAATAGTCGTGTACACTCCCGATAGCACCATTGTCGTTCTTATAACCCTCCTCGTTAAGCATCTTCTCATAGAGGGTCTTGATGTCAGACTCACGTGGTCGGAGTGTGAGAACATTCTGTGGATTGGTGAAGGACTTGTCCGAGAACTCCACTAAGATGACGAGTCCCTTCTTACTTCCCTCCCATGTTGTCCCATCACTGAGTCCGAAAGCCTTCGAGCTGACCTGCTGTTCCTTGTTTCTCTGCAGTTGTCTAACCTCCTCCAGAGCGGCTGCAGCGAGTTCCTCACGGCCGTGTCTTAGTTCTTTATTATGTGCCAGAACCGCCGAGGCCACCAACTGCTGGTCTACGATATGCGCATAGTAGTAGTTGCCATGATAGGGTACAAGGGGAATACCGTCCTCTGTCATGGCATAGTTGAAATGCTCATCACCAACGGTCATCACCTTCAGTAATGTGCCATCGGCTTGCTTAACTGTTCGCCAAATCTTCATCGCTGGTATGGCAAACGATGATGATGCGATGAGCAATCCAGCAAGGAGTGTAAATATCTTCTTCATCTTCTTGTCCTTAAAATGATTTCTATTAGATTATTGATAAAATGTAACTATCTCACAATAGATGGCTACAAAGATAAAGAAAAATATAGAGAAAGGAAAGAAATCGGTATGGTTTTCTGATGGGGAGGGATGTTGGGTGATGGTTGTTAGGTGTTGATGATAAGCTTAGGTGGGTGTTGGGTTCTGTGAAATCGGTTGACTTAATGTCTCTGTGAAACCCGGTGTGTTCTGTTCTTCTGTGTTTTTCTGTGAGAAATAGAACGCACCCACTCTATGAGATGACACACAAACAACTTGTTGGGGAGTTCTTTCTCTCACAGACCACACAGATTTAACAGAACTTTTCAACCAACGTTTCGAGCCCACAGAAGGCCTCCGGCATACAGAGGTCACAGAGGCCTTTCAACTAAGATTAGCTGTAACGCTCTGTGAAATCGGTTGTACTTAATGTCTCTGTGAGATG
>NZ_JH114139.1:202321-206172 GCF_000224595.1 Prevotella sp. C561
GTTGACTTAATGTCTCTGTGAGATGCTATGTGTTCTGTTCATCTGTGTTTTTCTGTGAGAAAAAGAATATTGGAAACGTGTGGGGGGAGGTTTTTCTCTCACGCTGGTGAGTTTTTTCTCTCACAGAGCACACAGAGTTCACGGAGCTTTTTGGCGCACAGTTTCGAGCCCACAGAAGGCCTCCGGCATACAGAGGTCACAGAGGCCTTTCAACTAAGATTAGCTGTAACGCTCTGTGATATCGGTTGACTTAATGTCTCTGTGGGCCTTTGTGTGTTCTGTTCATCTGTGTAAATCTGTGAGAGAAAGAAAGGTCCTCTGTGAGAGAAAGAAAGGTCCTTCGTGAGAGATAGAGTACTAACCATGTAAATAGGAAATGTCAAGATATTTTACAGAGAACTCTTTTCTTTTTTCGAGAAAAGGCTGAGTTTGCAACAAGAGGAGGCTTTTCTACGTTCGAGAAGATGCCTTTTTTGCATCAAGAAGGGCGTCTTCTACGAGCAAGAAGGGCATATACTCGAACGTAAAACGTAATGCGCTGATTTCTTGTGGGTTATATCCTCGATTGTAGGGGATGATATCTGCGAGTTGTGAGGGTGGTTAGTATGGTGGGTTGTAAGGATATTTTATCATTCTACTGACCTGTTTCAGAGAGGGGGTAGTATGTGAGGTTACGCCTGTTTAGCTGCTTGTGTGGGGCGTGGGGCGTCTTTTCTTTTATGCTGGATATTTTTTTCTCTCACAGAGAACACGGAGGCCACGGAGGTTTTAAGCGCACGGTTTCGAGTCCACAGAACGCCTCCGGCATACAGAGTTCACAGAGCGTTTCAGCTAAAGAAGGGTGTTGGATGTTGAGTGTTAGGTGCTGATGATTAGCTAAAGTTGGCTATAAGGTTCTGTGAAATCGGTTGACTTAATGTCTCTGTGCGCCTTTGTGAATTCTGTTCTTCTGTGCTCTCTGTGAGAAAAAGAACATTGGAGACTTATAATGGGGAGGTTTTTCTCTCACAGAACACACAGATTTAACAGAACTTTTCCACGCACGTTTCGATCCCACAGAAGGCCTCCGGCATACAGAGTTCACAGAGGCCTTTCAGCTATTATCATTACTAATAAGGGACATAACGAAGCCTACATCCACTCCATAGGGGTATCTCGGTGATCACTCCCCTTCCCTTCGGGGGAGGGGAAGGGGGAGGGGCCATCATCTTTCTGAACCCTGTGTGTTCTGTTATTCTGTGTTATTCTGTGAGAAAGAAAACACATCCTCTATAGGAGATAAGCTGCTAAACATCTGGAGGACATGTAGGGGTATCTCGGTGATCACTCCCCTCTCCATTCGGAGAGGGGCCGGGGGTGAGGTTCTCTTTAAGATTTCTTTTCCCCTATTAGTTTGCCATCTAACCATTTATGCCTACCTTTGCAACCGAAAAGAAAGGGGTAGATTATTATTAAGACAATCACGTCATATCATCAAACTTATATATGAAGAAGCTCATTTTACTTACGTTCCTTTGTGTTATAACGATTATTTCACAGGCACAAACAAGTCTTGTTGACTATCTCACAACGGCTATGCCTAAGCGCGAGACACGTGCCGTCTGGTTGACAACACTTGCCAACCTCGATTGGCCAAAGACCTATGCTACGTCGCCCGAGCGCATTGAACAACAGAAACAAGAGCTCATCGATATCCTCGACAAATACCAGAAAGCGAATATCAACACCGTCCTCTTGCAGGCACGAGTGCGTGCGGCAACGATTTACCCGTCTGCTCTCGAACCATGGGACAAGTGTATTACGGGCGTGGAGGGCGGCGTGCCGGATGGTGACTACGACCCGCTGGCCTTCGCTGTGGCCGAGTGTCACAAGCGAGGGATGGAGATTCACGCCTGGATAGCCACTATTCCGGTCGGTGCAAAGGGTTCGCTTGGGTGCAGAACACTGATGAAAAAGGGTTTCCGCATACGTAGCTTCTCCACAGGGGCGTATCTCGACCCCTCCGACCCGTCTGTGGCTCCCTATTTGGCAAGCATCTGTGGGGAGATTGTAAGGAATTATGATGTCGATGGAATCAACCTTGATTACATCCGATACCCCGATGGTTGGCCCCGTCCTTCCTATCGTCAAGGCGACACACCCGACCAGCGTCGTAGCAACATAACGGCCATCGTTAGGGCTATCCACGATGAGGTGAAGGCCATCAAACCATGGGTGAAGATGTCGTGCTCGCCCATCGGTAAGCATGCCGACCTCGGTCGATATAGTTCAAAGAATTTCAATGCACACGACAGGGTGTTTCAGGAGGCACAAGAATGGCTCCGACAGGGGTTGATGGACCAGCTTTATCCGATGCAATACTTCCGTGGTGACAATTATTACCCGTTCCTTGCCGACTGGATGGAGAACTGTTATCGGCGTGAGATAGTCTCTGGCTTGGGTACTTACTTCCTTGATCCGCGTGAGGGAAATTGGACTTTAAGCGACCTGACACGCCAGATGTACGTCAGTCGTAACCTCGGTGCGGGACACGCTCATTTCCGTTCTTTCTTCCTCACAAGCAACAAACAGGGGGTCTACGACTTTGAGAAGCAGTTTAATGCGGCGTTGGCTCTCCCTCATGCGATGGTGACGTCTGCGCCAAAGGGTGCTGCACCGGTTGCGGCAGGGGCGTCGCTGGTGGTGAGAAACGACGATAAGTCGGTGGTAATGAGGTGGAAATCGGGGTCTCCATACTATAATATTTATGTCAGCAACACCTACCCTGTCAATACTGACGACCCTCGTAACTTGCTCTTCGCACACTATGTCGGACAGTCGCTGAGGCTGAAGAATGTCAGTCCCGACCTCTTCTTTGCTGTGAGGGGAATGAGTCGTTATGGCGTTGAGACGCCTGCCTTGCAGGAGGGCGATAACGCTGTTTCGCTCGCTCCGTCGCATGTCTCCTTGCTTGCTAACGATGGTAACACGCTCAGTCTGCCTGCTGCTGCTAAGCTGACGGATGCCGACCATTATGTTGTCCTTACCTTGCAGGGGTCGGCTGTACGCTCTGTCAAGGCAAAGACCATACACAATAACCAGCTGAACATCGCCTCGCTGCCCAATGGCATGTACTCCCTCCAGGTCTGGGGACATAAGAAACGCAGCTTCCGAGTGGGATATTTCATGGTTAGACGGGGTAGCTGAGAGACAGGGGAACCGTGGGTAGGAGAAGACAAGGTAACAGAGTAGGGGAGAGTGTACGGTGGCCCCTCCCCCGGCCCCTCCCCCGTAGGGAGGGGAGTAGTATGTGAGGTTACCCCTACAAGACTGCCAGTAAGAGGATAGAACGAAGCGTACACCCTCGTTATAGGGGTATCTCGGTGATTACGCCCCTTCCCTTCTGGGGAGGGACGGGGAGGGGCCAACTGGTAGTTAGTATGTGAGGTTACCCCTATTGGCCTGCTTGCGTGGGTCTTTATGTGTTTTTTCTATCACGCTGGGGAGGTTTTTCTCTTACGCTGGGGAGTTCTTTCTCTCACAGAACTCACAGATTTAACAGACCCTTTTTGCGCACAGTTTCGAACCCACAAGATAGTGGCCCCTCCCCCAACCCTCCCCCGCAGGGCTACTCTTTCTACACATCTTTTTTAAGACTTGTATAGAAGGCTACTTGGTATTCAAATACTCGTAAACCTTCCTTAAGGGTGATGTAGCCTGGCCTGGTGTCCTTACCCATATCACACCAGCCTTGTAGACGGGCAATTATCCATGCTGCCCATGGTAGGCTGTCCTCTTTGAAAGGATTTCTTCCATCTTTTGACCTCGGGTTCTTGGCATGTATCATTCCCATGAGTGCATGTAGAACTACT
>NZ_JH114139.1:206570-240185 GCF_000224595.1 Prevotella sp. C561
CATGATTCAGCGTCCACAATCATAGTTGGATAGTACGAAAATAGTAATACTTTTTCAGTTGCATAGAACCATCTCCAAAGTCGGGGTCATCCTCCTTCAAACGCCCTTTCATGTGGTCGTAAGAGAGCTCCGTAGTGTCTTGTATGCATAGTACATGTTTATGTCCAACACACTCACTACCAGATAATTGCCTTATTCTATCTATTAGATCTTCCATATCCCAGTTCTTATTACGTAGTACTCTATAGGCACCAACTTTAGGTGCCTTATCTTCGAAGCACTTATTAATAACCGCACTCTGTTTCTCTACCATCTTATCGAACAAGCTATTAACTCTTCATTCGATTCTCTTATCTCCTCCGAGGGAGTCAAATATGTTGTTTAATTGCATATACAAAGATACTAAAAAACCATGACATACGCAAGTATTTTACTGAGTATCAATGTGTTATAATGTTAAAAAGATGTGTAGAAAGAGTAGCCCGCAGGGAGGGGCGTAGTATGTGAGGTTACCCCTATTAGGCTGCTAACACAGTTCTTGGGGAGTTTTATCTCTCACAGAGCTCACAGAGTTAACAGAGCCTTTTTGCGCACAGTTTCGAGCCCACAGAAGGCCTCCGGCATACAGAGTTCACAGAGCATTACTGCTAAAGAAGGGTGTTGGGTGATAGTTGTTAGGTGTTGATGATTAGCCATAGGGGTATCTCGGTGATTACGCCCCTCCCTTTTGGGGAGGGGAAGGGGGAGGGGCCTCTTCCTCATAGGGGTATCTCGGTGATCACTCCCCTTCCCTTCTGGGGAGGGGACGGGGGAGGGGCCAACTGGTAGTTAGTATGTGAGGTTACCCCTATTGGGCTGCTAATGATAGGAGATAGGCTGCTGAACATTTGGAGGACATGTAGGGGTATCTCGGTGATCACTCCCCTCTCCATTCGGAGAGGGGCTGGGGGTGAGGCCTCAGGTGGCTGTAACGCTCTGTGTTATCGGTTGACTTAATGTCTCTGTGGAATGCTGTGTGTTCTGTTCTTCTGTGTTCTTCTGTGAGAGAAAGAAAGGTCCTCCGTGAGAGATAGATTACTAGCCATGCAAATAGAAAATGTCAAGATATTTTACAGGCTGTTCCTCTCTACAATCGAGAAAAGGCCGAGCTTGAAGCAAGAAGAGGCTCTTTAACGTTCAAGAACATGCCCTTCTTGGTCCAAGAAGGGCGTCTTCTACGAGCAAGAAGGGCGTGTTCTTAATCGCTAAGTGTAAAGTTCTGATTTTCTGTGGGTTATATGCTTGATTATAGGGAGTGCTGTAGGATAGTTTTGAGGGTGATAGGCTCGGTTGTTTGTAAAGATATTTTTGTATTGTAAAGAGAGTAGTGTAGAGTAGTCGTAGGAGTGCTCTGGATATCAGATAACTCTTCCTTGGTATATTGGATATCGAAAAGTTAAAATAGAGAATAGTTCTCTCAATAATTTGGATATATCCGAATTATCTCGTATATTTGCACCTATAAACATATATACTATGAGCTTTCAGATAAAGGAGGTGAAATCCCTTTCAGGAGCTAAAGCACATATCTACTCCGTCATATTTGATGGTAACGATACAACCTTATTAGAACAATTCTTTAACGAGAACTTAACTAACAAGTACCTAAAGGTGATGTTCAACAAGATAATTGTTATGGCCAGAGATACGGGATGTCTTAAACAATTCTTCAAAGAGGGTGAGGGGAAGATAGCCGATGGTGTTGTCGCTCTCTCTGTAGGTAACCTTAGGTTATACGGGATATACTTTAACAATACAGTAATCCTTTTAGGCTCTGGCGGAGAGAAGAATGTTAGAGCCTACCAAGACGACCCCAAGCTTAATGCAAAGGTTGAACAGATAAAATATGTAGCCGAGAAAATAAACAAGGGAATTAGGGAGAGAGAGATTATTGTGCGTGAAGATGGGGAATTAAACTACGAGAACTTTGACGTGTATGAGTAAGATGAATGTAACTAAGGACGTTTTAAGTCAGCTTCTCTCTACTATTGATGAGGTTGAACTTAAGAAGACAAGCAACCGGATGATGGTTGCTGCGAAGATAGGCAGTGCCCTTAAAGATAAGGGTATATCCCAGAAAGCTTTTGCCAAGATGGTCGGTAAGACGGAGTCTGAGGTTTCTTCATGGCTATCGGGCGATAGGAACTTCACGATAGACACCCTTACTGAGATTTCTATAGCACTGAACATCACGCTGATAGACACTGAGGCGCAGTCGGCATGTTCTGTCCCTACGCACGTACTCTTATCTGAGAAGGGTCGAGGGACAGGGGCAGAGATTGCCAAGAAGTCATGTTGGACTTACAGTTTAAGCTATATTGATTGTAGAACAAAGACCGAGAAGGTGGGATAATGAGAAGTGGTGATAAGATAGAATATGGTATTATAGGAATGCAAGAAGACTCCTATAAGTTCAATTACGATACTGACTTTACACGAGTTAACAAAGAAAAGCTTGCCTTTCAGTTTGAGCATCGCATTAACGCAACGGCTGAGCCAGAGCGTATTGTTGTCTCAATGCGTGTCAGACTGATGTGCGATGGTGAGGAGTTAGTGCTGCAAGGCGTTAGAGCTGAGTTCGTTGTGAAACCTTTCCATCGCTTTGTTAACGACATGCAGGAGGCCGACTTGAAGGTGTCGAACCCTGCTCTTATAGATACCTTCATAAGTGTGTGCATCGGAGCTATCCGTGGTATGCTTGCAAAGAATCTGAAGGGTACGCCATTGGAGGAGGTGGTGTTGCCACTAATACCTATGAGTGTTATTAGTTCCAGTTCGACAGTACGAAAGAAATAGAGGCTAACAACAGGTGCAGCCTGTTGTTAGTCTATTGCGAGAGTACCTATATATTTTTATCGTATAATACTATGCGTTGAGTGGTACTGACCGCTCAACGCTGTTGTGATAAGTCCTACTTACCTCCTTCCCCTCACATATCTCTCATACAGGGGACGGAAGGTGGGGGGAATGGGGTGGGCCTTGGCTTGTTGTGAGAGGAACTCTATGGCTGCTTCTCGGTTGAAGGAGTCGGCTGTTGGGGAGAGTATCTTTTGGAAGAGCTGAAGGCTCCATGGGGAGGGATAAGCCCATAGCAAGGGGAGGATACCATCTACGTAGGCGTCTTGCTGACTGAGGGCGGCATGGCAGGCAGACTTGGCATACCACTCAAAAGAGGGGTCGTTCCATGTGGTGACGGCCTCACATCCTGCGTCGCTGACCGTTCCCTCTCGTTTCATATTGGCTTTCAGTAACCTGTTCATACGCCCGCGGTCGTTGGGATTCTTATACTTTGCGAGGAGAGGAAGGACGGCATCGTTGCCTTTGTCGGCCTGCTCAACAACCGTGGGATAGTAGGTCTTGTTCGGTTTGAAGTCTATTACCAACCCATCAGCAAACCCTTGTGGCTTCGAGTAGTCGAAGAAGATGAGGCTATCAAGGGCGTTACGTAGGTGTGCGGAGAGCTTGAGCTGGCTGTAGTCGTAGCCGTAGACGATGATAGCAGCACGGTTATAGGGCTCATCAGATTCGCTGCAACCAGACATGAAGTCTACGTGTGTCGTGTCGCTGAATGCCTGTCTCAATACGTCAAGTGCTTGGTTATCACCCTTATAGAGTAGGACTCGGAAGGCCCACAGGCGTGCTATGTGCGACGTGTCGGTGTTGGCAATGTCGACTAACTGGTCAGTTGTGGTGTGACGACTTAGTTGGTTGGCATAGACAAATTGCTTGGATGGTGTGCCAGCGACGCCTATCCCTCGTGTAAGAGCCATATAACGGCAGCGGTGGAGGGAGTCGAGAGCTATCTTGGCGGTGTCAGACAGCTGTGCAGATAGTCGTGCACATGCGCTATGGCTGCCGACAAAAAGAACCAAAAGGAGCAACGACAGGATAGCGTGTGCCCCCCTTTTGAAGACAGAATAACCCGTGGATAGAGGGTGACAGGGTATGGAAGACAGGGTAACAGAGTAAGACATATTTAACAGATGGGATTTATTTTGAAGACAGAATAACATAGTGACGGATGTAGACAGATGTTTTCTTTAAGACATAATGACATAATGACAAATGGAGACAGATGTACTTTTTTAGACAGAATGACATAATGACAAAAAGAGACAGATATTCTTTTTAAGACATAATGACATAATGACAAATGTTGAAGGAGTATAACTATATAATAAATAAGGTCGGTATGTTGAGCAGATAGCATGAGGGACTTTAATAAATGAGGTGAGGGTCTTTAACAGATAAGGTGGTGAAAGTATGAAGAAGAGTTTATCCAACCATATCAAACTATGTCCTGTTGGGGGCTCCCCTCCTTCGGAGGGGCTGGGGGAGGTCCCTCATCTCTCCTTCTCCACATACTTTTCAATGAGGGGGCGGAAGGCAGTTGGGACTGCATTCTGTTCTGATTTCTCTCTTAGGACGTTCATTACAACATCCTTGATGGTGAGGGGGTCGTTCCCAGAGAGTATCTTCTCAAATAGATGATAACTCCAAGGTGCGGGATAGTCCCACATGAGAGAGATGTAACGAGGGTCATAGTACAACCCCTTATCCTTGTCGGCTGCAAGACAGATAGTCTTCACATACCATTCAAAGTCGGGCTTCTTCCAAAAGATTTGGAGCATGTAAGCCGTGTCAGTCTGCTTCCCATTCTTCTTCAAGTCGAGCCTCAGTAGTTTATTGATATGGCCTATATCGTTTGGATTCTTGTATCGAAGGAGGAATGTCAACACGTCTGTGTTGCCCTTATCGGCCTCTTTAATAATGGTGGGGTGGTAGCGCTTGAGCGGACGAAGGTAACCAAGGAGGTCGTCCGTATACCCATATCGCTTCATGTAGACGAAGAACAACAAATTGTCGATAGGTGTCTGCATCTCTTCTGGCCATTTTGTGCTGGCACCATTATAGTATCGAAAGGCTAAGCGGTTATATGGTTCTACCTCATGTACTCCCATTCTCGACATCAGCCAGACGCTTGTTGTGTCGTTGATAGCCCTTCTCAGTATGCCAAGCACATGTTTGTTAGGTTCTTCTGATAGGAACCGTAGGGCCCAGAGGCGTGTGATATGCGATGGACTCGATGTGGCTAACGCTACCAGTTGGTCGGTAGTAGCGTTGTAGTATATCGAGTCTGCGTAGTCAATCTGTTCGAGTCTATAGGTAGGGTAAGTGCCCTTCTTCTCGCTTTCAGCAAAGTAGCTCTCTTTGTTTAAGGCGTCAACAGCCATCTTAAGAACCCTCCGCGACTCCTCCGTCTGTGGTCTTCCATTTCTGACACTCCGCCTTTTTTGCATGTATCTGTCGTATAGTGATTGGAAGAGAGGAGGCACCTCACCCTCGTCAGCTCGACTTTTCATGTATTCCTTATAGTCCTCGATGTCACTGTATCGGTCCTTTCCTGCGAGTACATTCTCGATGAGTTGATAGCTCCAAGGTGCTGGGTAGCGGAAGAGAAGAGGCAGATAAAAGTCTGAGTTATAGTATTCTGGCTTACCGATAACAGCCTGGCAAACATGCTTAGCATACTCCTCAAAGTCGGGTTTGCCCCATGTCTCGACAGCATTACGGCACATTGCAGACACCTCCCCCTCCTTTTCAAAGTCGGCCATAAGCAGTCTGTTGATACGCTGACGGTCGTTAGGATTCTTATACTTAACCAACAACGGCAAGATACCCACCCGTCCACTGTCAGCAGCTTCGGCAGCAGCAGCATAGTAGCTCGGCTTCGGTTCAAGCTGTTCGAGTATCTCTGTGTCATAGTCATAACGCCTCATAAAATCAAAGAAAGCCATACTGTCTATCGCCTCCTGCGTCTCCTTCGTCTGAACATTCTCCTGATCGAAGTAATAGTTCTTAAAGGCAGCGAGGTTGAACGGCATGTTTGAGTAGAGACAGCCATATCCTTCTTGCGTCTCAGTGGTGTCATTGACAGCCGCTTTCAGCACGTCGACCACTTGTGGATGGGGTTCCTCCAGTAGCAGTCTGAGTGCCCAAAGGCGTGTGACAGGGCTTGAGCCAGTCTTAGCAATCGTCGCCAACTGGTCGGCAGTGGCGTTTCGTCTGAGCCAATCAGCATAGTCGTATTGTGCAGATGGCGTCCCATTCGTCCCCAGTCGGTAAGTTTGTGCAAAGAGTCCAAACTTGTTTAGTGAGTCAACGGCCATCCGAATGCTATCGGGCAAGTCGTCCCTATCGGTCACCCCACCCTTGAAGCTACTGCCAAGGAGGGTTAGAGCGAGGAGAGTCACTACGAGGTAAGCATGTTGTTTAAGTGCGGGATAGTTCATCATTATTCGTTTTCTTCTAAGTAATCTACCAGCGAGATGCCAATTTTAAGGTTGCGTCTGCGGGCAAGTTGTTCCACTCTTTTCATCTGAACCGAGTCTAACGGGTCGTCAGTGAGCTGTTCGAGTACACGGATAGGACCAATGTGATTGTTGCCAAAGGGGCCTTTCTCAATGTGAGGCGAACAGTAGAAGGCGATGGCATTCAGCGACTCGTACACCTTTATAGAGTCGAGACTCGCATAGCTATAAGTAGACTGTAGCCTCTCCGTCAGGTCCTCCACCTTATAAACCCCTATCTTTTTTTTGTCGAAGAAGTCGTACGTTCGTCTTACGAGGTAGTCTCCGTCCTTACAGTAACAGGTGGCTGGGAGAAAGATGTCGGCCCCCAAGAGTTGACAGAAAACGGACATTAGCCACAGCGCAAAGGCCATCAGTGCACTGTAAATACGTATATACAGTTTCCATCTACTCTTTCGTGCGGCAATCATGAGGGCGAAGGGCGACAGTAGGGCAGTCCATATCAATGCGTAACTCAGTCCCCATCGCAGGTGGATGGCGTCATACATTAATATAAATATCAGTCCGTAGAGCCCTGCCGAGACAAGTTGTATCAGCATTATAATCGTTAGTTCCCAGCTCCACGTCCGTCCTTTCTGTCCTTCACATTGCTGTCTCTGCATCTTGCCAATGGTAGTTTCTCCGCAAATATACGGTTTATTTTCTTAAAAAGCAAGGGAGGAAAGTAAAAAAAGAACCGGCCTCACCCCCAACCCCTCTCCGAATGGAGAGGGGAGTAGTATGTGAGGTTACCCCTATTGGGCTGCTCAAAATTGGAGAATATGTAGGGGTATCTCGGTGATCACTCCCCTCTCCATTCGGAGAGGGGCTGGGGGTGAGGCTTCTGTTGGCTGTAACGCTCTGTGAAATCGGTTGACTTAATGTCTCTGTGGAATGCTGTGTGTTCTGTTCATCCGTGCGCTCTGTGAGAGAAAAAACTTTCCACGAATTAATACGTGTGCTTAAAACCTCCGTGACCTCCGTGTGCTCTGTGAGAGATAAACCTTCCCAACGTGTGAGGAAGTTAAGCCAAGAATCGGTGAGCGAACCTTTTTGTGATGATATGAGTCATACTTAACTTGCGTGAAAAACCTTTACAGGACACGACAAAGTCGCCCTTTATTTACGATGGGAATATTAGCAAGATACAAGAATATAATCAGCACGTTATCAGAGAGTTACGAACACGAATTGAGAACATGCCCTTCTTGCACCAAGAAGGGCGTCTTCAACGTGCAAGAAGGGCATGTTCTGGGATGAAGAAGGGCGTTCTCTTGTTCCAAGCTCGGCCTTTCCTCGAAAAGAGAGGGGTATGACAACTGAAATATATTGACAATTCCTGCTTGAATGTTTAACGTTCTTTTCCTCACAGAGCGTATGTTTTTCCTTTCATAGCGAGATAATTTAAGGGTTGTAAGGTATGTTTAGAGTATCACACATGAGTAGGATTAAACTTAATATCTTTCAATTACAATCATGATGAATACTATCAGAGGGAGTAGCTTTTCCTCTTCTCTTTCCCTTTTCCAACTCCCTCTTAAATCGTAGTTTTAGATTTACTGTCATTCTTGTCACGGCTTTTGTGTATGCAACCTACTGAAAGGAAGGTTATTGCGAGAAGTGTTAAAGATGACAACAAACTAAAAATAAAATAAATGAGTATATATGGGGTAGGTTTTTGAGAGCGGTCACAAAAAGAGGACTAAGCCCCGAGGGTGGGTCTTAATCCTTAACTGTTATATCTGAAAAGGCCCTTTTGGAGCAGCAAGGCGACAAGCTTGTTACTCCTCAATCTTAAACAGTTTGCTATGTTGTGACAGTTTAAGTACGATGTTTTCCTCCTTTTTTAATTCGTTAGGCAGCTTGTCTCGAAGAATTGCAACTACATATTGAATATCAACATGGTCGTTTGCCAATGTGCCAATATGCATTAGTTGGTTATCGTGAACAAGCTCTTTTTGGTCATTCACGATGAAGTGCAGACAAGGAATCTTCTCATCATCAGCAAACATGATATAGGCCATATCGAAGCAAGCTATCTCTCCTTGTTTCTTTCCAGTACTAAAGTTATCCGTCGCAAAAGGGGCAAACTTGTAAGTATTCTTCCCTTCCTTGTTTTTTACCAGACTGTATTCTATCGCATAACTCTCGCCATAGAGACGTTTAGAAATAGACGAATAATACTGATTGAACTTGTCAAGTTGTTTCTGAACCAAGTCTTGTTTGCTTTGTGAGAATAACCCATTATCAATGTCCTTTAATATCTCCTCATTCAAAGCGATAGCCTTGTCTACCTCTTCAATTTGTGCTATTCGCTGCTCTAATGCGCCCTTCTCTTGATATTTAAGGTTTAGCTGAGCAACAAGCTCATCAAGTGCTTCGATAGTAGCAGATTGTTGTAGCCTCTCTGCTAACCGTTGTTCTTGTTGACGCAAGGCCGATATATCCGTGTTACAAGCAGAGATAGACTGCTTCAACTGCGGTAACTCCGCTGAAAGGAAGTCTACTTTACGTACAAGCATCTCGTTGTGAAAAGCCAGCAAGTCCTCGAATGTATGCTGCAACGTCGTTATCATGGCCGATGCCTGGCGATAGATCAGTTCAAGTTGTTTGGTGTCAATATCAGATTTCTGGGCTTTTAAGTCTTCAACAGCTTCTTCTATTAAGTTATATCTAAGCTGTAGAGCGGTCTGTTTGACGGCAAGCTCGCTAAGAGAGGCTTTGACTTTGTTGAGTTGTTCTAAGTCTTTTTCGAAGTCTGGATTAAGGTGTAACTCCTCTTTCTTCGTGTTCAGTTCTGCAATCTCGCCTTCGACAAGAGCCAACTTGGAGCGTAGTGCACTTTTGCTGGCAGTCTTCTCAAGTCGACGCTTGTATTTATAATCTGTAGTAAGCTTCTTACTAAGTTCTTGTCTACGGTCGCCATCATCAAAGTTACAGCCGAACATATACAGATGTAGCGTCTCATACTCTATATCTGAAGTGTATCGGTTCAATGTTCTAAGCGTGTTTGTAAGGCGATTGTCATCATATCTAAAGTTGTGAGAGATGATTTGTCGGAAGGAAGGTTTCGATGTTTCAATACCCCATATAGCCTTTTCAAGTTCGCCCTCAAAGTCTTTCTTTTCTATCTTTTGGCCGTTGAACTCTAATACAGAACGTTTCCCAGAAAGGAAGTTACGCCTTACGATAACCTTCTTAGCATTCTCCGTAAATCCATCTGCCAGGCAAAGAGTAATCAAGACCTCAGTTTCCATGAGGAATTCTTTCACTTCTTTATTTACGACTTTAGGCCCTTCAGTCGCAGTGTAAATCTTATTTCCCTCCATACCAAAGCAGAAATCAATGAGTCGCAACACAGTTGTCTTACCCACATTGTTGCCCGTTTCCTCATTATCAGTGGAAACTTCATCAACAATGAGGTTTAACCCTTGATGGAAATCTATACGTCGGATCAAACCATGAACATTCTCTATTTGTAAGTATCTTAGGAACATAATATAACCTCCTCATTCTGAATAACAACACTATCAATCAAATACAGCCAATCTAAACACAGTAAGAAAAGGGAGAAAGAGATAGTTTTATGCTTATTGACCTCACAGAACAAGTTGGTCAAAGAGATACGATGTTCCCTCTGAACCACTTGTAACACAATCGCACCATTGTAGTAGATGCTGTCTTCTGGAGCTATGTTATCGGGTAAAAGCATACTATTCAGGCTTCTTGAAAATCTTACATCTGACAAAAGCGTCTACCAAAACTATCTTTATATTCATTTGGAGTTCTTCACGAGTCAACGACTCATTATACTCATAGTCTTTGTTAACTATTTCATACACCGACTCTAATAGCTTATCAAACAAGGCGTCGCCTGTTAGTTCTGAAGCTAAGTTAAGATATAAATCATGCAACGATGACAGAACTGTAAAGCTCTTGTTTACACCCTGTTCATCATACGCTCTATATATCTTATCTACCAATAAGCTGTAAACGGTATATTCTGAGATGACATCCTTCCACTTGTTTAAGCTATTGAAATCCATCTTTGGCTTAAGTTCGAAGGCCTTTGTATCAGGATTTACAGCTACTTCAGCGAGTGGTTCATCGGCAAGACGGTTAATAACGTACGTAATAACCGAAGGTCGACGCTCGTCGGCTGTAGCAGGTAAGATGCTTTTTTCAAGGTATGACGCCAATGCGCTGATGGTATCAATATCCTTGTCTAAAACGTCTCTTACTATTCGTTTGTCGTCATAACAATCCTTTTCAACATTAAAGCTAATGCCTTTAGGGACATTGAAATGATATTTCTTTAGATGAGAGACACCCTTTGATATGCAGACAAACTTAAATGTATAGCCTTCGTATTTAGATGGTTCAATCTTATTCAAAGAGCTTTGAACCTTTGTTTTACTATTGTCGGAAGATACCTGAATGATAGTTTTAGAAGAACAGTCAATCAAGTCTATGGCTTTAATATTTTGTTTTGTTAAGTTCGCATTCTGAAGTTTAAGACTATAGGTAATGTTCAGAATCGCCTTAAAAACATCTTCTGATAGGACATTAGAGTCGTGTAGATTAATCGAACCATTCAATCTAACCTCAGATGAAAGGTACGATAATCTTGATGTAATAATGCCTGTAAGACGTTTCAGCTCCATAGGTTTTTCACTTGATTGGCCCAGTTCTATGTTGCAAAAATACTCATTATTTACTGATTAACCAAATTTTTCCATGAAATGCTTACGTATAATGAGTCCTTTTATGACGTATGCTTTGTGAGTGGACGAGGTCTTTAATAATGTAAGAAATCATTACATCTTATCAAGCTAAACACCCTCTAAGCAGATGTATGGCGTTCCCTGCAATCATCTTTATAACATTCAATAAATCAGAAAGTTACAGATAGCGTTTGAGAACATGCCCTTCTTGCACCAAGAAGGGCGTCTTCAACGTGCAAGAAGGGCATGTTCTTGGTTGATGAAGGGCGTTCTCTTGTTCCAAGCTCGGCCTTTCCTCGAAAAGAGGGGGGTATGACAACTGAAATATATTGACAATTCCTGTTTGAAAGTTTAGCGTTTTTTTTCCTCACAGAGCGTATGTTTTTTCTTTCATAGCGAGATAATTGAAAGGCTGTAAAGTATGTTTGGAGTATCACGCATGAGTAGGTTTAATCTTAATATCTTTCAATTACAATCATGATGAATACTATCAGTGTGAGTAGCTTTTCCTCTTCTCTTTCCCTTTTCCAACTCCCTCTTAAATCGTAGTTTAAGATTTGCTGTCATTCTTGTCACGGCTTTTGTTTATGCAACCTACTGAAAGAAAGGTTATTGCGAGAAGTGTTAAATATGACAGCAAACAGAAAATAACATAAATGAGTATGGCCTTTTCTATCCAAGCGAATAGTTATGAGTTTACGAGAATATCTCTGAATAGCATTGTTATGACAGTTCTGATACATCCATGATTTGACATGCTTGATACAACATCACTACGTTTTTTCGTAGTAAACATTTGCTTACTACAAATATTTATAGTACTTTTGTATTGTCAAAAGAATACTATGAGAATATGAAACAGAGGAAGGAAATGATGGAGGTTACGCCCGAAGAGCGGGAACTCCTTGAGGGTATAAGAAATTACAATCGGTCTTTTCCAAACGGATACCCCGAGCTCTTGTGGGACTTACAACAACTCTTCGACTCAATGGTTCGGTCATCATACGACGAATAAACGCCCTCTTCCCCTCCTTATCAGGTGGGAGAGCATATTAAAACATAAACAGCATACAAATATGGAAACAGTAATGACAAAACCAGTAGTGGTTACAGATATGAAAAGAAAAGTACAAGACATCCTTATGGCTGTCTCATGGCGGGATTTTGCAGGAACCTATTTCCAGAAGTCATCGTCGTGGTTCTACCACAAAATGGATGGTATCGACGGTAATGGAGGAGCAGGTGGTTTCAACGAACAAGAGGCTGAACAGCTGCGAAATGCGCTTATGGACCTGTCTGCTCGGATACGTCGAGCTGCTGAGAATATATAGGTGAGGTTCTCATTGAGCCTATGACAAAAGTCACTCATCGCCTGTGAGTGCATAGCAGCCTCTCGCTTTGCGGGGGGCTTTATGTATTTGTTTAATAGCGTTGCCCACTGTTTTTTTTCTCCCTCACACCCCCCTATACAATTCGATATAGGCTTGGGCCACCTTGATAAAGTCGTGGTGCTTGCGGACATACTCATAGCTTTGGCGGCGGAGAGAGGGGACGAGAGAGAGGTTGTTGACCAGCTTTGTGAGTTCTTCCACACAACTCTCGTAGGTGGGGAGGACGTTGATGATGGGGTGGAGGACGGTCTCGTTGAGGATAGCATAGTTCTCTGGTTCGCCGCCACCGATACAGATAATACCGTGGGACATGGCCTCTAAGGGATTCATCGAGGGCGTGTAGCTGTAGAGCTGGTCCATGATAGCATCCGAGCCCAGCATCGTACGCACGTATTCATCAAAGGGTAAGCCCGTTACAAGCTTAAGGTTGAGTTTGTTGGGATAGTGTTCTTTCACCGTCTCGGCCGCTCGCAGCATGATATCCGTACCTTTATAAGCCGACCGACTCTTACTAATTCCGATGAAGAGGTTCAGTCGGTCTGGTGGTGTGTCGGGTATGTTGGGCCGCTCACCCACCACGATAGGGAAGGGGATAAAGACCGTCTTCTTCGGGAAATGCGGTTCGTAGCATCGCCAGTATTCGTAGAGTCCTGTCACGATAGCGTCACACTCGTTCGCCATCAGTATGTTGAGCCGTTCCTTCTCCGTACCGATCCAGTCCTTGCGCTCGGCCTTAGCCTCCTCGTTCTGGCGCAGTCTGCTACCGATATTAAAGTCGCTATACCGCAAGGGTATCGTCGTTGAGCACGTATCTACCCAATAGTAATCCATTCCGAAACCACAGAGTATCAGCTTCTTATTATGCTTCTTCAGATAACGAAATATCGAGCTGAGGCGTTCGGCTTTAAGTTCAAAGAACATGGGGTTGATGAACTGCACGACATCATAGCCTCGCAGGCGTGGCAGCAAGGCATAGATTTTAGCCAATAGGCGCAGTCCACCGAGTCGACCAGGGTGTCGGGCTACATCGATGTCACGTGGGTAGTTCTTCCAGAAGTCGCCATTCGAGACCACAGTCACCGTGTGTCCTAATTGGCGCAGACCCTTTGCCAGTGTGTTGTGTACGTTACTATATTCGCCTAAGAGGAGGATTCTCATTCGTTGTGGGTGTTCTTTCGCTGAGGGAGAAGGGGTTAGTTGCTTTTTAGATCGTCCTGTTCATGTGTTCTTATTAGGCCATCACAGATGTCTTGGGATAGGACAGGTGTAAGGCAGTCAGTCCCCTTCTCGTAGATAAAAATTACCGTTTCAGACGTAAAGTCATTAGTAGTAATCTACGTCCGAAACTACTGTTCGTCATTCTTCTAAACCATTTATACTTACTTGTATAATCCTTGTCAGGCAGCGGGAAGAGGCCATGCTGGGAGAGACGTTGGAGTACATGGTTGAGATGAGTCTCGTCATGTGTGAGCGTGATGACATTGTAGATCAAGTCCATTGACAGTTGTGCGATGCGTCGTTCCATAGCGATACGCTCCTTAACAGGGAGGTGGTCTACCCCTTCTTGTAGTCGGTAGATAACCTGTTCGGCGTCAGCAAGGCGTCTGATGCGCCACCGTCTGTCACGTCTGTGCATGATTGAGCCTTCGCGTTTACGGTAGTAATAAGCCTTGTTATGGGTTGTGTAGATGCTTTCAGCACGTAGCATGAGTTGTGGGGTAAACTCTTCATCCTCATGGAGCGTACCCTTCGGGAAGCGAAGGTCGTGTAGTATGTCCTTATGAAAGAGGAGCGTACATACCGAGCCGTGTATGTTGTTGTGTGTCATATACTCCGTTCCACTAACCGGCCCCTGTGCGTCAGCGAGCGGTTTGGCTGTTGTCTTGTCCGTAGACTCAAACAGAACCATGTCGGCCTCTTGGTATCTAATGATGTCAAGGCACTGCTCGTAGGTGCTTGTCAGCAACATATCGTCGCCATCAACGAACTGAACAAAGCTGCCTTCAGCCAAGGCCAATCCCGTGTTTCGGGCCTGTCCTAATCCTTGGTTAGGCTGTCTGACGTAGATGATGTCGGCCGATAGGGCCAGTAACTCATTGATAGGCGAATAGTCCGCACCGTCATCCACGACGATAATCTGGCGTTCGGTTGCGTTGAGACTCAATGCCAAAATACTGTTGACACAGTCTCGTAGTACGTCAATAGGCTCGCTATAGTAAGTGACAATGAAGCTTACTAATGGCTTATCTTCCTTATTTTGTGAATAAACTGGTTGAGTTGACATAAGCGTTTTAATCCTATTAGGTGGAGAATAAAGAGTTTCAAGGTTCCTTTGTAGGGTAGGACGGGTAGGAGGGGAGCGGCATGTGTGGTCTCATAGACATCCAACTGAATGTTAACCAACGCCTCGTAATAGGCAGGAGTCAGTTCTCCCCATAGATGAAGGTGCTTGAGATGCGCATGGAGGAGGTCGGTCAGTTCCTTTCCCCCAGCCTTTGCGGTGATGCCTCTGTCGTTCTGACAATAATAGTAGAGACCCACGGAGGTAGTTGCCACTACCTTTGCCCGTTGCAGGAGATAAGGATAAGTATAGACATCTTCGAACACCTTGCCCACAGGGAAGCGTATCTCAGAAAAGAGATCACGTCGGAAAATCTTATTACAAGCGTAGGTGTGGAGGTGACCACCTCGTAGCCAATAGTCGCAAACAGAGTCGACTGTCGTGTCATCGAAGGTCAGCAAGCGTTGCTTCGACGCACATCCATAGTGCAGCAAGGCAGGATATTCAAGGATGTCGTAGTCGGGGTGAGCAGCTAACACAGCCATCAAGGCCGCGTAAGAACCCTCGGCAACGAAGTCATCAGAGTCGACAAAGGTAATATAGTCGCCTGTTGCCACGTCTATCCCTGCGTTTCTTGCAGCCGAAAGACCCCTATTTGTCTGGTAGATAAGCCTACAGTTCGCCCTGTCGGCCGTCATCTCCTGTGCAATCAGCCGTGAAGCGTCCGTCGAACCATCATCAATGAGCACCACCTCCATCGTGTTGTCTATCTGAGCCAACACACTCCTCAAGCAGCGACGAAGCGTGTCTTCAACGTTATAGATAGGTATGATAATAGATAGACTCATGTGATAATAGTTTGATGCAAAAATAATAAAAAACTTTGAAATGCGTTAGTTATTATGATGAAAAAAGCCTCTAATACTGACAGCTACCTACATATCTTAAAGTACATCAGCCTCTTTGGTGGTGTACAGGTGCTGAATGTGCTGATTGGTATCGTCCGTAACAAGTGCGTTGCAATGTTACTTGGACCGCAGGGAGTCGGTCTTATCTCTCTCTTTAACTCGTCAACAAGACTCATAGGCGACGCTACGAACTTCGGTATCCCTATGAGTGCTGTGCGCAATCTGGCTGAGGATTACGACAAGGGAGACGAGGAGAAGCTGACGGCCGACATCGCTGTCGTGCGCTCATGGAGCTTGCTGACGGCCTTGTTGGGTCTTTTTATCTGCGTTGTTCTCAGTCCGCTGCTAAGTCGTTACACCTTCTCATGGGACGGCCACACGCTTCATTTCGTACTACTCTCGCCTTGTGTTGCACTGACAGCACTGGCGGGAGGCGAACTGGCCATCCTCAAAGGCATCCGTAAGTTGGGTGCTTTAGCGGCTATCTCGGTCTATAATGTCCTCGCAGCCTTGGTTCTGACCGTCCCACTCTACTATCTTTTCGGCGACACAGCCATTGTCCCTTCGTTGGTATTGATGGCCTTGGTGCAACTACTCCTAACCATTGTCGTGTCCTATCGGCTCTATCCTCCACACGTCTCCTTGCGTAAGTCGTTATTAGACAAGGGTTGGGGCATGATACGTCTGGGCACAGCTTTCGTCCTCGCAGGCATCTTAGGCTCTGGAGCCGAGCTGATTATACGTAGTTATCTGAACAATGTAGCCGACCTGTCGACCGTTGGCTTCTATAATGCAGGGTTCATGATGACGATGGTTTATGCTGGTATGGTGTTCTCAGCGATGGAGACTGACTACTTTCCTCGGCTCTCTGGTGTGAATAGCTTACGGTTCACTTTCAACCAGATCGTCAACCGTCAGATAGAAGTGACGCTCTTGCTCATCTCGCCTCTACTGTCTTTTTTCCTCTTGTTCCTGCCCCAGTTGATTCTCTTCCTTTATTCTTATAAGTTCCTCCCAGCCCTCGGCATGGCACAAGTGTTGGTCTTGGCGATGTATGTGCGGGCCATTCGCCTACCCGTAGAGTATATCCCTTTGGCCAAGGGCGACTCCCGCTCTTATCTAATCTTAGAGGGTCTGTATGACCTCCTACTTGTTTCTCTCGTGCTACTCGGCTTCTGGAAGGGACAACTCTTCGGTGCTGGATTAGGCGCAGCAGCAGCAGGAGTGCTCAATCTCGGCTGTGTCTACGGCTATACGTACGTTCGTTACGACTATCGACTGTCGTCTTCTGTGGTGGTCTATACGCTCATTCAGATGACTATCGGCCTCCTCGTCTTCTTTTGTGTACGTTCTGAACATGACAGCCTACGCTGGGGAGCAGCCCTAACGTTGTGCCTCATCAGTACGATAGTCTCCCTTCGTGTGTTGAGATCGAAGTCGGGACTGTGGAACGCTTTGATTAATAAGGTGAAAAATAAGTTTACTCGCCATGCCAAAGATTAGTATTCTCGTTGCCGTTTATAACTCGGCTGCCTACTTGCCGCAATGCCTTGACTCCCTCTTAGGGCAGACTTTGCACGACATAGAGGTGCTTTGTGTCGACGATGCGTCAACCGATAACTCCCTTGCCATCCTACGACAATATGCCGAGAGAGACACTCGTGTGAAGGTGTTTGCCCTCGATAAGAACCATGGGATAGCCTTTGCCCGCAACGTGGCACTGTCGAATGCTTCGGGCGAGTTTATCTGCTTTGTCGATAGTGACGACTGGTTAGCCCCCAATGCACTTGAGGCTGTCTGCAAGACCTTCACCGATGACGTTGATAGCGTACTCTTTCAGGTTGTTCTCCACTATGCTGATGGGCGTGAGAAAACCTATCCCATGCCCCCTTTCGAGGCCCTGTCGGGTGAGAGAGCATTTGTCGATAGCCTTACATGGAAGATACATGGAGTCTATGCCATCAGGGCAGCTATCCACCATGCCTACCCTTACGACGATGCCCTACGGACGTATAGTGACGAGAACATAACACGTATTCATTATCTAAAATCCCGTAAGGTAGCGGTCTGCGAGGGTGTTTACTACTATCGGCAGCACTCTTCTTCTACCACACACAGGGTCAGTGTGCGTCGTTTCGACTATCTCTTAGCCAACGAGCGTATGCGTAGTCAGCTCGTCGCCATGGGTACCTCCGAAGCCAACCTCCGTTGTTATGAGACGTTGAGATGGCAGAATTTAGTGGGGTTATACCTCTTCTATTATCTTCATCGGCATGAGCTCTCGTCCACCGACCGCCAAGAAGCCTTGTCAATCATGCGCCACGTCTGGCAAACCATTCATCTTCAGCAGGTGAGTCCGTCCCTCCGCCGTAAGTTCGGCTATATCCCCTTCCGTCCTTCATGGCTCCTCTTCCGTCTTCAAGAAGAGCTCTATTTCACCCTCCGTGCGCTTGTTGGGAGGAATAAGGAGAGTAGGTGAGGTTCCTGTTGGCTGTAAGGTTCTGTGTTATCGGTTGACTTAATGTCTCTGTGGGCCTTTGTGAAATCTGTTCTTCTGTGTTCTTCTGTGAGAAATAGAACGCACCCTCGCTATGAGATGTCACACAAACAAATCGCTGGGGAGTTCTTTCTTTCACGCTGGGGAGTTTTTCTCTCACAGAGCTCACAGAGTTAACAGAGCCTTTTTGCGCACGTTTCAAGCCCACAGAGGGCCTTCGGCATACAGAGAACACAGAGCGTTACTGCTTTCGTTGGGTGTGATGTATGTGAGAGAGGAGAGTTCATGTGGTGATAAAAAATCCTTACAAATCACCAAGCTGACCACCCTCAACACACGCAGATATCATTGCCTACAACCGAGGATATAACCCACAAGAAATCAGTGTGTTACGTTTTACGTTCAAGTATATGCCCTTCTTGCTTGTAGAAGACGCCCTTCTTGACGCAAGAAGGGCATGTTCTTGAACGTAGAAGCGCCTCTTCTTGCTTCAGACTCGGCCTTTTCTCGAAAAGAGAAGGGAATAGTCTGTAAAACATCTTGACATTTCCTGTTCACATGGTTAGTATTATATTTTTAACAGAGGACCTTTCTTTCTCTCTCGGAGGACCTTTCTTTCTCTCACAGAGAACACAGAAGAACAGAACACACCGTATTCCACAGAGGCCTTGCGCCCGACACACATCACAGAACGTTACAGATAATATTGGCAGTGAGAACAGTACCATTTGAATAAGGCGTTTATCTCTTCATCGCAAGCCGACGTGTGAGTCGACTATCAATAAGACTGAGAAGAGAATGTGTTGATAATGATACACCCTCTTTTCTTATGCCCGACGCAAAAATAATTGTGCTTTCGCTTTTGTTTTCACAGTAAAAGTCTTATATTTGCAACGTATTTGTTTTATAACAAACACGAATGGTTATGAACATAGTTTTAGATATCACTCACAAGCAAGTAACGACATCGGAACTCCTAAAACATAGACCAAACCTGCGAACAGGTTTCTTGTCATCATTAGGACTGACGTCTGTAAGACGATTTGAACGTTATTTGCAAGGGAACGACAGAGAAGACTTCCAGCGTGATGCAAAGGTTATTGCAAGAGATATGAACGTTGCTATAAAATACATCACAAATGGAAGAAAGAAATAAAAAGGACGCTGAGAACTGATTTCCTCTTCGAGGTAATAACATAACAAAAGAGGGTGTGTCATAATAGACACACCCTCTTTTCTGTTTTTTCTGTACTGTCTTATCTAAGTTCTGTATCCTCTGATGGCCTACATAATGACCTAATGACAAAGGTAGACAGGGTAATTTTGAAGACAGAGTAACATGAGGACAGGAGAGACAGAAGGGGTGGTCTTGAAGACAGAATAACAGAGGGACGGAGAGAAACAGATTTTTTTTGAAGACAGAAGAACAGAGGGACGAAGAGAAACAGGTGTTTTTTGTAAGACAGAATAACAGAGTGAGGGAGAGAAACTGGTGATTTTTGTAAGACAGAATGACATAATGACAAATAAAGAATGACATATTTTTTCTCACAGAGAACACAGATGGACAGAACGCACAAACTTTCACAGAGACATTAAGTCAACCGATATCACAGAACCTTACAGCTAATGTTAGTTGAAAGGCCTCTGTGACCTCTGTATGCCGAAGGCGTTCTGTGGGCTCGAAACGTGCGCAAAAAAGCTCTGTTAACTCTGTGCGCTCTGTGAGAAAAAAACTCTCCAGCATGAGAGAAAGATGTGATAAAAATCGGTGAGCGAGACTTTTGTGGGGTGATATGTGTTATTCTTAATGCGCATGAAAAACATTTACAAATAGTGACGAGGTAGCCCTTTATTTACGAAAGAAATATTTGCAAGATACGAGACTATAACCTGCACGTTCCCAAAGAGTTACGAACACGAAACGAGAATATGCCTTTCTTGCATCAAGAAGGGGCTTTTCTTGCATCAAGAAGGGCATATTCTCGAACGATGAAAGGCGTCTTTCGCAACCTTTAATGGCCTCCCTTATATTTAAGTACTATGAAAATAGCTTACAAACACACTCTGCTTAACCCACCAAAGCACCCCTGCCTCGTCTACAACCCCACTCTGTAATGTCCACACCTCCTGCCTGTATCACCACAAACCCATTTCTCTTCGTCCACGAAATCATGATTACTCACCACCAACCCCAATCTCTATCGTCCACAATCCCACTCTGCACCGTCTACAAGCTCATCCTGTATCATCCACTAAACCCATGGTGTTTCGTCCACGCCCCCACTCTGCACCGTCTACAAACTCATTCCGTATCATTCGCTGAACCCATGGTATTTCGTCCACGAACTCATCCTGCGCTCTCTTCAAACCCTTCCCACATTGCCTCCGCCCCAACGTTCTCTACTCGTTCGCCCAAGGCCTTCTTCTTCACAACACAAAAAAAAGAAGAAGCAAAAAACTACTGTCTTTTACTTCTTCTTCTTTAATCTCTATTTCTCGTCCTACACCCCTTATGCGTGATTACCCATAATTAGGTAGGTCGGCATTTATTCCCTTCTACCTTTGGAGAAAGGATGGGGTGAGTCCGTTTGTCTTACTGTCCTACATAGATAGGACGGATGCTGTGCATATTATTCTTGTTAATCAAAGCATTCCGAGTAGTACCAGAGAAGCCTTGATAAACACCCAAAGAATTACTCATTATCTGTGGCATGAATGCTGCAGCATTGTCATTACCAGTATTACTTGTTGAGGTCCAATATCCACCCTGACTACCTGGCTTATCAATAGCACCAGTATAAGTATAATATATACCAGCCATAGGGAAGAAAAGTGCATTGTCAAAATCTGACTTAACAAACTGTCTCAAGTTCTTACCTGCATTAATTATAGAACCCGTATTACTTGAACCAAGTACTTTATTGTTCTTATCTAAGACTTTACCCTTAAGTCCTTCTGCTACGTTTGGATCAAACAACACACCATAAACCTTGTTACCGTTATCATCGATAAAGTAACCGAGATACTCTGCAGTAGCTTTCATCAGATTATTGAAATCCGTAGCACTTGGAAGTTTCCACTTGTTGTTAGAAGCGTATGCAGCCAAATCACCATGCTTCTTATCTGAGCTAATAACACCTTGTATATCTCTTCTTTCAGTCCAGAATTGTCCAGTCTTTGTATAGTCGTAAGCATATTCAATATCACCCCATCTAAAGTGATCAAACTTAACATCATTTGGATTATAAGTAGGAAGAGACATTTGTAAATCCGAAAGTGGTTCTGTAATTTTCGAAGGTGTATACATATAATAGTCCCAAGGATTCTCTGCAAGGTGATAACCATCTACCCAACCATTTATTTTAGTACCTGTAGAATACTGGAGGTTATACTTACCCCACTTAACACCATTAATAGGAATGTATGGACTGTCTTCCTTAACCTGCACTGTGAAAGGATAAACCTTAGCAGCAACAAGATTAAAGTTTGGAGTGCTTACAGCGAAACGATAGGCCTTATTATCTGTTGTGTACACTTCAAATGTAGGGCTGAAGTGGTTCTGTGGTAATATAGCTACATATACCTTCTCGAGTGCTACCGGTGAATTAACTTCTATCTTACCTGTTTCATAATCTTCTAACTTATCATTCGGAATATTGTAAACAGCCTCTGTATAAACATTAGAAAGGACGAGCTTCTTGATATTCGTGAGCTTAGTACCGCCGACTGTGAAATCTAACTCTAAGACAGAATACAACTTTTTCATATCAACGCTACCTGATGCAGAAGCACCATTAACTGTAACCTTTCCTTTTCCATAGCTATAATCAAAGTACTTTAGGTTCTCCACAGAACCATCTTGCCCTTTATTACCATTGATATAACTTGCAGTCATAATTACTGGCATTTTGCCCTGATCAAATCCTGTAACGTATGAACCAGGATAGAAAATGCCTAACTCGTCATTATCCTTACATGCGATTACACCATCAAGTGTTGTTCTTGTACCAGTGCTACTTGCAGTTAACACGCCATAACGAGACTCAGAAGAAGAACCCGTAAAGGTGCGGTTAAAAGCCATAAATCTATCACCAGTAACCCACTTATTACCAGCATCAATATTTACTTCAGAACGAGTTTTTGCATCGCCAGTAAATATGCTCAGCGTACGCTTCGCTGTCTCATTAGGACTAACAGGAGCTTTCTCCTCATTATTCAAATCGCTTGAACATGATGTCAAGCCTGCGACAATGACACCAAGGATAAGACCGTAAATCTTCTTGAAATTCATTTGTTTTCTTTTTTTAATGGTTTAATTTACTCTTCATCATAATCGAATGGGTTTTTCTTAGCACCTCCAGCCGTAGAAGGGCCAAGTACGATAGGATCCGCCCTCTCAAAGTTTTCGTTTGTAATACGAAGACCTTTATCACTTCCTGCCAACATAGCTTGCTCAGCAGCCATGGCTATACATGAACTGCATGGCTTCACATAATCTTTTTTCATTTTAATTGAGTAATTTAATCTTATATTTTTGATAGATGAATTGATTTCTTAAAGCGTATCGTTTTTAGTTTAAAACATTAATATTTCAAAGTGACATAAACCGATTCTTGATTATAACTTTGCGTGATCTTTATTTAGTAATGCGGCACAAAGGTACGATAAAAGTATCGGTGAAGAATAGAAATTTGGTAAATATAATAAAGTTAACATACTTTTAGTGAAAAGATAACATTCTGTTACACTTCTCTTTAGGCTATGTAGTGTATGGTTTTGGGTTAATTGTTAAGATAATAGTTAAGGCAACAAAATGTTGCAGAAGGTTTTGTTGTACAGCATAATTTACCTGTCTTTAGATTGGAAACGGTGACCTTTAATCATGCTGTAAATATGGTCTTAGTACGTGGGAGTAGTGATAATAGTCGTTTCTTGAGGGGTTACTCTAATAATAGTGGGAATTGATAAGTAGGGCGTAATTATCCTTTCTCAAGCAGGCACATGATTAATACGGTGAGTCATTGGGCTACAATCGAGGTGAGTCTGTCGTAACCTAATGCAGAACCGTCCCGTTATGCCACATGGAATCGGGGGTACTAATAAGTCTTTCTAAGGGTGATGATGCGTAATAATGTTGCTATTCAACATTGCAGAACCCCTCTTACACGTTTAGAAGATATCGTCTGAATTATCAATCTCCTTGCCGCTCTTATTATCAACACGTAACGTCGGAGGTTGAGTACTGTCATTACTACTTGGCGTGCTATTATTATTATTTGTATTACCCAACAGTGCACCTTCTTCGTTCAAAGGGTAAACTTCACAAAAAGGGCTTGTATAATTCTTCTTTCTCATTACGTTATATTTTAAGTGTTTATTGTCAAATAAGCTGTAAGAACGATAGGGAAGGGAGGTCTGCAGATAGTCCATAGATATGCCGTCAGACAACCTTAAATTCGTAGACAAAGTTAATTAATATTTTTGAAAAAGCACTATATTTATTAAAATTGTAGGGTTGCATAGCGAAAAAAGGCCTAAAATTATCTTATTAACTATATTCTGAAGCAGTCATTAGGTCATTCTTCTTTTGTTTTATAGTAGAACAGTGTGTTTGTTTAACATAAAGGTTTGCAAGTATAACATGATAGAAGAGATAAAGAAAAAGAAATGAGCTCGGTAAGAAACCGAGCTCACAACCAAATTAATTAAGCATGACCATTGGCAGTGCCTTAGGTATGTTTCCTTATTTAAGACCTATCGATTTGCGTAGATTAAGATAATCTTCGTCTAATGTAGGATTATCACTGGTACCATCACCAGAGTCCCAAACAGGGCGGATAGCCTTAGCTTGTGTCTTAGGGTGTTCTGCCCAGTTCCATTCAGCTGCACCAAAGAAGAAGTCAGCTGAGCGGTCATTCCATTTGCTATCGTCAGTTGTCATGTATTGACCGTATGCGTTACCATCGCCTGATAAGTCTCTCATCTTCATACCAACAGCACCAGGGTCACGCAATCCTGTATATGGCAAGAACAATCCTTTATTAGCTTGTACAAGTGCGGTCACATTAGTGTAGTTATCTATTGACCTTACAAAACGTTTTGCAGGGAAACGACGATGGCCGCCACTGGTACTGGTTGTGAAGTAAGCACCATAAACTTTAGTACCCTTATCTGTGTAGCAATAAGCAGGGATGGCACGTGCTTCTGTGTAGAGCTTCTTCATTTCGTCACCAGATGGCATACGATAGCGTTGATGCTTGCCCTTTGTATAATACCAAGCAATGTCACCACGTGTTGCGCCAGTTCCATTTATGTCCCAATCAGTATAAGAACCAGGGCTTGAAGGATAATAAAGTTTCTTACCTGCAACACTATATTTAAATAGATCACTATTCTTCAAATCCAATGCCTCTTTAATAAGTCCATAACGGAAGAGATCGACATCTTCTGCCTTCTGAGTTGGAAAATTAGCAAACTGAGAAGTAGTGTTACCAGCATTATAATTGGTAATATTTCTATTCCCATCTAAGGTCACTGCGCGCTGTGATATCCACCACTGTGCTGGTGCAATACCCCAATATCCGGCATTGGCAGGACCATAGTGTATAAAGTTACCAGTTGCCCATTTTACACCTTGTACCTCAACCCATGGCTTTGGATATACAGGCTTCATGTGAAGGATATCAGTGTGATAAACCTTATCAGCAGCGAGTGTTACGTTGTCATAGTCCTGCTCATACTTCTTTCCATTAGCATAAACCATGATATGTATCTGCGTGTAGTTGCCAGGTAACAAGGCTACGTAAGTGTACTGATTATTAGCAGAAGTAAACTTCGTTCCTTTTGCAGGGACAACAGCGATAGCTCTACTCTCTTCGTATGCGTCGTCATTAACAAAGCTATTATTCGTTAAGTCAAGTACGCCAGAAGCCTTGATGTTTGAGACGTAGACAGAGTCGATGTTTGAGAGTTTGTTGTTATTTTCATCAGTGAAGCGTAAACCCCAGAAAGAAACGAGTCGCTGTAATGTTCCAATCTTGATGTTTAGCTTGTCACCTTCTACACTCTCAGGGTGAGCACTCTTAGTCTGATAATCGAAACGACTACCGAGTGTAGCTGCAGTACCATCTTGGCGACTAAGGTTGAGACTAACGTATTTTTGTGCTTTAGCACTTGGAACGTATGATATAATCTTTGATACAGTACCAACTGCTACACTCTCCTCTTTCCTTTCAACTGGTGTGATGGTTTTGTTAGCACCCTTTAATGCCACAGCAGGGTAAAGGAAGCTAATGTTATCACTTGTTGACATAGAGCGACCAGCTGCAGCAATGTCGCCTTTGAAGCTTGCGGACTTGCCACCTCTGGTTGATGTCAAAACAAAATAGTTGTTTCGTTTGCCTTCATCGCCATTGACGAATGCGGCTAACTCGTCGTTTTCTGCCCACTCAGAAATGAGTCTTTTTCCATTAGCTGGGTCAACAGCGAGGGCACGAGTGGCTGTTCCTGAACCTTGAGCAGGCTCAGCTGATGCAGTGACATGATATACCTTTGGGGTATTGTCAGTCCCAGCTGTCTCTGATAGTTCGTCAGTCTGACAAGCAGACAAAGCAATTGTCACAGTGCCCAAAAGGGCAATTGCTATCTTACTTGATTTTCTCATAAAATCGGTAATTATAAGTTAAATATATAAGTTGTTATACTGAAGTACATCTTTTTGTACTCGTCTTCATTTCCTCCTTTAATCATCTTTACCGTCTAAGTTTATGCTTTTGTGTTCCTTAGATATCCCACTCTATTGCTTTCTTCGCCGAGCTTTGAGATGGGTTGTTACCAGTGCGGTTCTGATGTGTTGGGTCGCCACCTGGTTGAGGGTCTGTTGTACCTGCAGTAATGTTTGATTCTCCGGCTAAAAAACCCTCTACACGCATTGCATAAAGCTTCGTTTCTGGTTCTAAATAAGTTTTCTTCATCGCTATGTTATTATTATTTTAATTTTAAAAATTAGTTACCATTTTCCTTGCAGAAGTAGTTAAACTTGCTTACAAAGTAGAATACAAAGTTAAATATAATATTTTATAGATACTAATGGTTTAACCTTTATTTTCATGAATAGGGCCTAAAAGATATAAATTAGTTTGATATTTTTACAAAAATAACTATATTGTCGTGTGTAAAGTGGGGTCTCGTAAATGTAAGACAAGGTATTTTTAGTCAGAATGGCATAATGACACGCTTGGGCAAAATGACATAACGACAAAAGGAAGACAGGGTAACAGGGAGACAAGCATGGCTTTTAGTAACACTTTCGGAGGGCGGATAGGGGGGATAGAAGGGGATGAGAAAAAGGGTTCTTCCGTTAAATGTGTAGATTGTTAATAGAATGAGATTAATCCACATACATGGCATGATTTCATCCAATAAGATTGTTTTATAAAGGCTCAACACCCAACAACCATCACCCAACACTGGTATAATTACCTCCAATAAGATTGTTTTATAAGGGGGGGTAAACTATATGATAAATGTAATTAGGTGTGATGTCTATCTGTCGCCTACAAACAATTTATTCCTATTAGCCTAATTAGGCTATTTAGTCCAATTGGGCTAATTAGGCTAACAACTTATTATTCTGTTATAATATTTCACATCATAATTTTGAATACATGCTCTTTTGGCTTCTAAAAGACGCCCTTTTGGGTTGCAAAAGATGCTCTTTAAGACCCTTGCTAACGCCCTTCTGAAGTCCAACTAAGCACCTTTTACTTTATACTTGGTAACTAATTGATACGCTGTTGATTGTAATCCTGCTTCATGTGTGTATTTTTGTCGTTAGTTATACGTATTTTCTTTGAAATTATGTAATGATTTTTCAAACCCTTGTCTGCAGATTTTCGAAGTCTTAAAACGAAAACATTTTCAATGAAAGAGGATGAAAATAGGATAGATAGTTGACTGTCTCAGCCATATTTTTGTTTAATGAGTAACTTTGGCTCTTACGTTAAAGCACTACGAAAAGCGTCCACACATTTAACGGAAGAACCATTTTTAGACAGAATGACATAATGACACACTTAGACAGAATGACATAACGACAAAAGGAAGACAGGGTAACAGGGAGACAAGCATGGCTTTTAGTAACACTTTCGGAGGGCGGATGGGGGGACAGAAGGGGATGAGAAAAAGGGCATGAGATAAACAAAAGAGCGACTCATTGAGCCGCTCTTTGTATGGTTAGAAAGCCTGACTATTACCAAGCTGGACTTTTTAGCCAAGGGAGGAAATACGATTTTCCACCGCTATCCATCTTAAGGCCCTGTGCAACACCATCAAGATTAATCTTTGTATAGAGCGATACTGGTTCGTGATCTCTATCGATAATATCCTTGTTGGCAAGCCAATAAAAGTCTAATTTGAATGTTCTAACGATGATATCTTCCTGGTTTAATCTCTTCCAAAACTCTTCGTGGCACATGTAATAACCTGCTACGTTAAAAGATAAGTTATAGTTTGGACCTAAATAATAGGTCTCAACCTTTACATTACCTGATGTTGCTTGAGAACTTGGGAACGTCACCCTGACAGCTACTTTATAATTGTTTGTGGGTTTAGCCTCTCTGTTATCAACAGGTTTCATGTACATAATGCCATACATGACATTACTTCCGTGCACAGAACAAAACCAGTTGTCAAATTTCCTCTGTTTTCCATTCAAATCAACAAAGTCACGATGTGAACCTGTTGTTAAGCTCAGTCCATAGCCTGCCCCTGCATTAAAAGGGGATACACCACCTAAGGGCTTGTTATTTTCTAACTGTAACTTTGGATTATTAAAGATAGCCGTAAACTCTGAATACTTAGGCAGTCTATATAGGTGACTATCCAAATTAGGATAATTACCTCTGCTCTTTGTCCCCTCTGCAACTTTCTCTGCATCTACTCTTGATAACTTCTCCATAGCAAGTCCATCAGCTTGTCTATAAGCCCACAAACGCTCGATAGGCAAGGTTGGGCGTACTATTCTTAGTGTCACACCATAGCTGGAACCCTTTGCGAGTCCATCGCTGAAGCTGGCTAAGAGATATCGGTTGCCCATGAAAGGCTTCCAAGTATTAGGATTGGTAGTGTACACTGACTTATCGTATGTGTAGTTTGTTCGGGTTGGGTCGGTCACGTCTACCTTACCGAAAAGCAAGGTCTCATTGACAATACCACCATAATTACTTGTCTTCTTATAGTCAACAGGCATCAAGCAGATAAGGAAACCACGGTTAGTCTTCGTCTTTGAAGCGGCTTGCCCTGACTTCTTATAGCTATTAAAATAGATGTAATTGTTGAGATCGCTTTGTCCTTGACGAAGTGAGCCATCGTCTTTAGCCGACTCATAGTTTAGCTTGATATTCGTTGTATAATGTTCTGCGTTATACTTCTTGTACTCAGCCGAACCACGTGCGATAGCCTTTGCACTGTTTGGCTCCCAGTAAGAAGATGCCAAGTCGGCATCTTCAGAAACGTTACTGTCGACGTTGAACTTATATGAACCCGATGAGCAGAACGCATTACTCTCTAGTGTCAACTCACGATTAATCTTTGTGTTAAGCCCTACACGGTTCTCCAACGACAGAACAAGGAATACTCCTTGTGGCTTGAAGACCATCTTCTTGCGCTCATTATAGAGTTTCAACTTACTTCCTTGCTTAACGATACGACGCCAAGTAGTTGCGAAAGGACACGAAGTTGTAAACTCCTTACCCTTTTCTATCACATTGATAGTAGTCTCGGTGTTCACTTCTAAGTCGTCACCTTTCTTCTCTCCACCGCCCATAAAGCCCATGATATACCACTCGCCATTTGCCAGATTGCTCTGAGTAGACAAGCTGTTAAGCTGGAACTTCACGTCGGAACCTTCTTTTTTGACGGTCCAGTTGGCCTCGACAACTTCTTTTTTATTATGCGTCTTGTTATAAAGTACGACCACGGAAGGCATTGTCTGCTGTGTGATATTCAGTTTCGGATATAACACAGTCTTCCCACTAATATTCTCCTCGCTAACCTTGAAAGGCATATTAGCCCTTGTCTGCGCTTGGTTGTCGGGATTGTCAGTGCTTGCTTCTATGTCTACGTCGTATGTCTTTACAGCTCCCGTAGAAGAAGTAGTACCTGTGTTTGAATCGTAGTCTACATTTGTTTCGCTACACGATAGGCATAGCAATGAGGCCAAGATAGCCATTGAAAAAACTTTTATGGACATTGTTTATCTCTTTCTAAGTATTGTTATAATAGTCTTACTCGTTATTAAAATCACCTGTCAGCGTACATTCTTGTGTGCTGCATGAGGATTATTGATCGTCTATTTCGCCCGTCAAATCTCCGCCATAGTTAATATCCTCAATACTTGCCTCTGGTCCTGAACCCGCTAATAAAGTTGCTGTCTCAACAGCAATGATGCTTATACACGGTGTAACATACTTCTTACTTCGGTTTGCTGATACTCCAAACATCTGAGCGTCTTCGTTTTTTTGAAACATAATAATATCGTATTAAAATTTAATCGTACATTTATAGTAAGCGCAACTACCTGTTGCTTAACTGCCTTTTATCCTTTTTGCCCCATCCGCTTTAGGGTCACTCCTTGATTTCTAAGCATGCTAAAAATAGCAAAACCGTCTGCAAAGGTACGAAAAAAGATAAACAAAACAATAGAATAATTACAACTTTTTAATATGTGTAAACGATATTCTTTCTTGTTTGTGGGTGTTTTCTGTATGATTTTCAAGGGTTTGCCGAGCCAGTCCTTTTTAGCTGTTATGGGCAATGAAGCCAACGAAGAAAAGTGGTTGTGAGGGCTTTTTCTTTCGTTCTTAGTAGCTCTTTATATTCTATTTTTAGGGAGATTGCAAATTTAATAGCCGTTGTAACTCTATATTAATAAATCAGTTATAAGCTATGAAAGGCGATAGTAACGACAGTAATCTTAATCTTCATTGAAATATCTTACGATTGTTTTTGCTACTAATGTGCCATTGCTCCCCTCTGATTTAGCAAGGACAAACGGCGAGTAATAGTCAAGTTAGCCCCTACAATTGATATTTATCAATAATGAACAGGTATTAATAGTCTTGTACAACTTTATTGCATAAATATTTGTTAATATCAGAACAAAGTACTAACTTTGCACCTCGAAATTAATCAGAGGTAGATTGTTATTACGAAATTAGTAGATTTAAGACAAGTAACAGCTATTTTTAGGCGAAACAAAAAAACGATATTAAGTTATGAAAAGTAATGTAACGACACCGAAGATGGCATATCTTCAGCCAGTTTGTACGTTTGTTAATGTACAAGCTGAGTCACACATCTTAACGATTAGTGCGACAACAACAAACCCTGTAGAGGGTGGTGACCCAACAGGCGGCAATGGTAATGGATCTGCTCCAAACCCATTCACAAGTGGTGCTGCTCATTCTAAGACGCAGCAAAATTTCCTTGATGCACCAGAAGATTACTAAAGAATTAATTTATAACGATTAGAAATGAAGATAATGAAAAAGAATGTCTTATTTCCTGTAGCATGCTTCTTGATGGCAGCTCCACTGCTGACAAGTTGTCATGACGATGTAGACAGCTCTACAGCCGAGAATACAACTATTCATACTTATAGCCTCGTTGCTGATGGTGCAAACGCACTGCAGCAGGAACCTGCTACACGTGTTTTGAGTGAAGATGCTAACCATAAGATTAAGTCTGAATGGGGTAGACAAGATGATATCTTAGCTTACGTAGTTGGTGGTGATAACCTTCATACTGCTAACTATAGCTATATAACAAATAGTAATTTAGGTGGTAAGAGTAATTTTGATGGTGAAATAGCTTCAAGTGCTGCGCTCACTACTAATAGCGAGATTGCTTTCCTCTATCCTGGTAAGGCTGCACAAGGCAATAACAGAACCATTACACCTGTTGTTAAAAGCGATGATAGAAGTAGTCTTTATCATGAGGCAAGTGACAAAACACAGAAACTCGTCGAGTTAAACCTCTCTAAGCAGGATGGCACAGCAAAGACTATTGGTGAGCGTTTCGACTTCCAATGGACTAAGCAGAAGCCAAAGAAGGTTGAAGGAAAGAAAGTAGACGTAAGCCTTGGTAAGCTAAAACGTATCGTTACTATTTGGGGATTGCGCTTTACAAACGAAAGTAACCAACCTCTTACAAACATCGACTCTATCTATATCTCAAATGTAAAGAGTAGTGATGTGTTCAATCTTGATGCAGGTACTTTCGTAGAGAACAACTTTGATGATGAGCGAACAAACCTCGTTATCAAGCCAGAACAAGGTCAGACGCTTAGTTCTGCCAATGGTAAATATACCTATGCTGCGTTCATCCCAGGCACATACACAGACGTTGTTGTCATGGTATTCGCAAAAAACAAGGTATATCAGAGAACTTATAGCTCAATCACCTTTAACGAAGGCAACGTATATCGTTCAGACCTCTTGAAGATGGAAGAGCCAAAGCAGAAGGCGTTTGTTGAGGTACAAGGAGTAAAATGGGCTACTGGTAACTTTATCCACTATGGTCCTGTTAATGGCGGCTACTGGGGTATTGCACCTACACAGTGGTGGATTTCAAAGCGTGCTATGTACATAGATAGCCATCGTAATGAAACTTCTTCAGGTGGAACTCTTGTTTCATCACAGTTTGCAAATTCACCTGTACAAACAACAGATGATGTAGACTTGTTCCGCTTTGGAGATATCGAAAACGCTCTCAATCTGAAATCAAATACGTATAAGAGTGGAAATAAAGATATTAATCAGAAATTCTATGAAGGTGATGGTCCTTTGAGAAAAGAAACAAGTGACCGTTCAAAGGCTAAAAATGGTGACATTGTTTGGTATTACACGATGAACAATCATAGGAAGTATCGTTATCCTACAGAAGCTGATATCTTGTCTCTCTTTGATAATGCTAATGTACAACCAGCTTACTGTTACACCGATAAGGGTACTATCGTATATGGTGCATACTACACAACTAATAATGGAGGTGCTTCTAATAGACTTAAGGCATTCCCTACAGGTGTAAGAGCATACGATAAATACAAGAATGTTACAGCACTTGTTCGTGCTAACATTGGTTTGTTCTTGCCGATTACAGGTAAACGAGAAACGCTTAATGATCTGATGGGTCTAAGAGATATGACATGGGGTTCAGGTGCTTATGGAGCATACATGAGTAGTGCTTCTTCAGCTCCACTCAAAACAAAATTCTTTATGTTTGGCCCTAAAGAATGGTCATACAAGGAGTTACCATTTAGTAAGGAGTTGTCTGTCGCCATCCGCCCTGTATTGGTTAGTGATGATGGTCAAGAGGACCCTGTTTACTCTGCATTTGCCAACATCAAATAAGGCAGGCACGTTTCAAGGCTTTGTCTAAAGCCTAACAAGAATGTTCAGTTTATGCTTTTATACGTATAAAAGCAGGGCACTATAAACCCCACCACATGCGGACGAAAGTCCAATTGTGGTGGGTTTTCCCGTTTTAAAGACCTGTACACATGGGAAGAGTGGATAAAAGGAGACAGAATGACATAATAAGTGAAGACAGAATAACAGAGTAAGACAGGGACGACAGAGCATGAGGGCACAGAATAACAGAGTATGACAAAGGATAAAAGACGGAAGATTAACAGAAGAAACAAAGACAGATTGCGCAGAGTGTTTCTACAATCTTAGGGCTGAATCTTGGGAGAGAAGAGGGATGATAGAATAATAAAAATTCATTACAACTCTTCGAGCCAATGGCCCTCTAACCAAGGATATTGCCTCCCCTATAACCGAATTTATAACCTTCATAAAACCAGGATATTACGTATAGCGTTTAAGACTACGCCCTTCTTGCTTGTAGACTACGCCCTTCTTGCCTCAAGAAGAGCCTGTTCTTGAATGTAGAAGAGCCTCTCCTTGCTACCAGTTCGCCCTTGTCTCGAAAAGAGAGTAGTGTGGCGTGTGAAAAAAGTTGACATGGTGGCCTCTCCCAAGCCCAACTGCGCAGGAGGGGGAGTAGTATGCGAGGTTACCCCTACTGGGCCAGCCTCACCCCCAGCCCCTCTCCGAATGGCGAGGGGAGTAGTATGTGAGGTTACCCCTACTGGCCTTCTGATGATAGGAGATAAGCTGTTAGACATACGGAGGACATCTGGGGGTGATGCTTCTGTTGGCTGTAACGCTCTGTGATATCGGTTGACTTAATGTCTCTGTGAGGCTTTGTGAAATCTGTTCTTCTGTGTTTTTCTGTGAGAAAAAGAAAATACCTGAGAGTCGTGGGGAGTTTTTTCTCTCACAGAACTCACAGATTTAACAGAACCTTTTTGCGCACAGTTTCGAACCCACAGAACGCCTCCGGCGACTACCCACGAG
>NZ_JH114139.1:240875-262803 GCF_000224595.1 Prevotella sp. C561
ACTCTCAGAACTTGTTCATCTGTTACCCTGTCTTCCTCATACCCTGTCATGCCCTGACCCCCTGTTACTCCCAGAACTTGTTCATCTGTTACCCTGTCTTCCTCATACCCTGTCATGCGCTACCCCTCTGTTACTCCCAGAACTTGTTCATTTGTTACCCTGTCTCCCTCATACTCTCTGTCCATCGACCCTGTTCACCTGTCTCTTTACCGGCTTTGAAAATTTTAACTGAAAACATTGAACATTTAACAGGATTATTATTAACTTTGCATGTGATAACAAAAAATATGACTATTAGGTTAATTTGTATGAGTTTTAGAGTATAGTCGTCTTAGGCGAATAGCTTGAGGTGTCTTATACAAAATCCGCTTATTGATTAAAACACAGTGTTAGGAAAATGAAGAAAAATGTTTTGAAAGTATTCGTGTCGGCATTAATGGTGATTACAGCCATAGTGAATACAGGATGTAGCAACGAAGCCAGTCTTGCAAGCGATGTACAGCAAGAGCAGGCATCAACAGAAGGTACAGAGCTTTCATTCGATTTTGATCTTGCTGGTTATGGCAAAGAGCAGTCAGTGGCAACCCGTGGTATTGCAGGAGAGGCAAAGGGACGTGTAATTGCCAGCTCTGTTTCAAGTTTAGGTGATGGTCTTGAGGCCTACACAGAGGTAGTAGAGGATGCAAAGCCTCAGACACGTGTTACCTACACAGCAGCTCCAGCACAGAACTACACTATCCTTGCTTATAAGGATGGACAGAAGAAAGGTGAGTGGGTAGGTTCGTATGACGGTTCAAAGTTTACGCCTAAGGCAGGTACTTCTTCTGTTCAGGTGTTGCAGCCAGGAACATACACATTCTTTGTCTTCAGTGATCACTTGACATTCAAGGACGGTAAGATTGTATTCGGTCTGCAGAATGGTTCTATCAATGCACTCTTTAACAATCAGCAAGTAACAATCCTTGCACAGAAGAAGCAAAAGGTTGATTTCCATCTTGTTTCACCATACGCAAGGGTGAGAATGAAGATTAATGGTTTCTCAAGTCAAGCCTTTGAGGGTTCAATCAATGGTGCATTAAAGTATAATGCAGCTGCTGCAAATGATGCAGGTGCCGTTAAAGCAACCTGTACTATTGACCCAGCTGCGGGAACAGCTGTTTATGCTAATGTGACACAGGCAGGTCAGCTTAAGTATCAGAGATTTGAAAATAACATTCAGGGAGCACAAGAGAATGGCGTCGTAAAGACATCTTACATTATCACTCCAGAAGATGCAGGCGTTTATTTCTTGGCTCGGACACGCTTAAATAAGTTGTCATTCCAGTTTGCTCCAGAGGCTTCTGGTACTATCTATAAGAAGCCAGTTTCAGGAAAGGTGCTTCCTCTTAATCTTTCGGATGTAGAGTTGGCAATCGGAACAAGCTATACGATTTCACAGACTATCTATTATTCTGCAGATTATCTCTTCAGTGATGGTACAGTAGGTACATTGGTTCCTAACTTGAAGGCAGGCCGTACACCAGTAGCACTCGTGGTTGATAAGAGTCGTAAGGTAGCTATGGCACTTAAGGATGTTAATGGTACAAAGGCGTGGTCAACGAATTGGAACCTTGGTTCTGAAACAGCCTACGATCAGACTCCATCTGGTTTACAATCTGCTATTGATAAATATGATGGTTATAAAGAGACTTGGGACCCATATTATACGAGAAAAGCTGCAGGACATCTAATGGTGTCAAAAAGAATTAAGGCTGGTTGGCCAGAATTCCAAGCATTTACTGCTGTAGCAAGCTTCGACCCAGTACCTAATAAGAAATGGCATGTCCCTGGTGCAGGTGAATGGAGTCTTGCATTAAAGAAGTTTGGTATAGCAGACCCAACATCAGGTTTTGGAGTAACTCAGGATCATCTTTCATGGGGAGGTGACTTAGGATATAGACTTCAAGAGATACTTTTCTATCAAGCTGATGGAAGTCCATTGAACAATTGGTATTGGTGTGCTAATGAATTATCAAATGATAATAGACATAAGGCTTTCACTGTGACAGCTAATAGTAGCTATGCTCACTTTGGTGCTGCTGCAAAAAATCAACAGACATTGGTGAGACCATTTATCAACTACTAATCCTTATGAGGATACATTAAGAAAGTAGAAACTTAGAATTATATTTATGAATAAGATAGAAGCAAAGAAAAGCTACTTAAAGCCAAGTGTAACATTGTTACACGTTGAGGCAATGAGTATGATCTGTACCAGTGTAGAGCCTGGTCAGATACAGAAGGCAGAATTTGAAAACGGAGGCGAGCACAAGGCCGAGGATGTTGAGTGGTAAGAGGGCTTAAAACGATAGTTCCACCTCTAAGCGTCAAAACAATACGGAAAGTGTTTGTGATGGCTTTCCTATAAGCTGCAGAACGCAGACTGTTGTTTATAACATAATGCGGACGAAACCCATTGGGCGAGTTAAGTATGTGTTGTTCCTTAAAGGAATTATGACACGAAATACTTAATCCCTCCAATGGGTTTCTTTTTGATAGAAGGGGAAAGATTGTTAGACCAATTAGTCCAATATGGTACGTCATCTGGACAGTGCCATTGGCTTCATCTCTTTAGGAGCATGAGGAATGCTGATAGGCAAACCAGAACAGTCTTTCTCTTGGTAAAATCAGGCTGGGATCGACGTACAGTCTGATTTTAATTTGCTGGTGGCATAGCCCCTTGCATCTTCTCTTGGTGTTGCAAAGATACAAGAGTATTTTTGAAGTGGATAATTTCCTGATGCGTGACTTTATGAGCTTATAGTAATTGGAAGCGGTCGCTAAATTTTATAGCGAACTGCTGGACTGTCTGCCCCCAGTATCGTAATGGCTGAGTCCACTTCTTTTTGATGTTATGATAGGCAAGATATTCGGACTTAAAGAGCGTCTCGTTATTTGGGAAGACTCCCTTTGTCTTCGTTACCTTACGAACCTGACGATGATAACCTTTAATAATGTTGGTAGTACACATGCTATGTCTGATTGGCTTCGTATAGTCAAAAAGGTGTGAGAGGTTATTCCACTTGTCACGCCATGACTTAATAACAATAGGATATTGCTTGCCCACTTTTTTTGCATAAATATTTGTTAATATCAAAACAAAAGCCTAACTTTGCACCCCAAAAGGCGGTAGTTTTAGAGAAAATTATATGTCGAAGCTGAAATAAATTAACTGAGTTAAGCTTTCAAGATAAAAAGAACAAAATTAAAGGATAATGAGAAAAAACGAATTGATGGCATCAGAGATGATAGCCAAGGTAGGGAAACTGGCCTATTTGAAACCATCGTGCGCAACATTCTGTGTTGAGTCATCGTCAATGATATGTAGCAGTGTGACAGGTGAAACTGATAATGACGATGTCAGTGGCAACGAACATGACCCTTGGTATACAGGTCAAGGCGATTAAATAAGGCTGTTAGCATTATGCATAACTTGTAGATGACAACTAAGTACATCTACAAGATAGGTGCAACGATTGTAGTAAAATGAAATAATCAAAGGTAGTTTTTAATACGTATTAAAGGAATAAAGAATGAAAACGAAAATTCTTTTGCCACTTATTTGCATGGCAATATCAATCTTTACAGCTTCTTGTTCTTCTGATGACATAGTATCTCCAGAGGCAAAGGAGCAAATGTTAACACTCACCGTCTCTGCTGGTACAGAAGATGAAGCACCAGCAACACGCGCAGAATTGGTTGAAGCTAAAGGTTCTAAAAGTCCATGGAAATGGGAAACTGGGGACAAGTTGATGCTTGTAATCACCAATGCAGGTCAGAAAACTGTTCATACACTCACATTGAAGTCTACAAAGCGTGATGGTCTCAGTGGTGAATTTGAAGGTCAAGTACCAGCAAGCCGCATAACGAACACCAGCACTTACCGCTTCTTCTATGTGGGCAAGACTACTAATGGTAGTGCTGACAGAACCATCAGTGCAAGTGACCTCTCTGCAGGTAACATCAATATTGACCTCTCTCAGCAGACAGGTGAACTTAAGGATTTGAAGAAGAACTGTGTCTTAATGGGTACAGGTAACGTTGTTGCTACAACTGGTGGAAAGGCAGTTACTGACGGAAGTGTTATAATGAAGAACTTATTTGCTGTAGCTCACTTTGCTATTACAGCCAACGACAATACGGCAATTACAAAGGTTGGTCTTCGTGGTAAGGGTGTTTACGCTTCAGCTAATGTAGACTTGAGCACTGGTGCAGTAACAGGTGTTTCAGAGGTTGGTACAGAGATTGACCCAGAGGAGAACATCTTCTTTCCAGCTGGTAAAACCGATTTCTATGTAACCTTCGTTCCAGGTACAGTAGCTCCAGCATTCGATGGTTATTATGCTGATTCTTATACAAGCGTGATTACAACTACACCAGAGACACGCAACTATGATGCAGATAAGTCTTTTGTTTATTATAATGGTGCTAAGGCTAAGTTCTCTGTAAGTGCAACCCAGCAGGTAGCTTTCACAAATGGTAATATGCAGTATGTAATGCCTATCGCTACCTACACATCAGCAATGAATGCTAAGACCCTTAGTGCTAACACACTTATCAGATGGAAGAACTCAGTACCTCTGAAGCTTAAGGCAAATCGCACTGTACACGCAGGTTACTATCGTTTAGCACCAGAGCAGTGGAAAATGGCTATACCTAAACAGGTCAAAGCAGGTACAAACTATGATTATGCCACGATTAAGATTGGTAATGATACATACATATCTCCAGAGAAATATCGTTATTTTGACACACCTTCATGGGGAAACATGAACAATCCAACATTGATTTCCAAATATAACTTTAGATATGATGGAGAAGGGGTGGATACGGAAAATGACTTTGGTAATATGTTATATGTAGGCTCTCAAAAGACGCGTGTGTTAACAACAGACGAGTGGGGTTTCCTTCTTCCTAACAACATGTTACTCACGCAGAATGAAAAGGATCGAAAGGAAAGAAATAACGAACTGAACAATGAACGCTTTTGGGTTAGCTTTGAAAGAAATAGATATTATTTCACAGCGAGATGGGCAAGATGCTTTATTGATGAGAACGGAGACGGCAAGCGAGGAACTAATCCTGCTGAGTTGCGTGGCTATCTTATCTTTCCAGATGACATGACCCTCGATGAGGCTAAAAATGTTTTTACTAATGACACGAAAGTTAAATTTGGAAATGACTCGAGGGTTTATGATAATCCAACAAGCTACGAGAAACTTAAAAACAGTGGTGCTGTCTTCATTCCATTGACGGCTTATAGAGCAGCTGGTACAAAAACTTTGGTTCAATGGGGAAACCATGGTAATTATTTTGCCTCCTCATACAGGAGACAAGGAATACTACATCTTAAGTTCACGGAAACAGGCTTCTCAAATCCAGAGGCAAGTGGATGGGGACAGGGTTGTATGAGCCGTTTGGTACAGAACTATTAATACTTTCATCCGATAACTTCGGATTATATAAATAAGAATCGGTCATTATGATTTCTTACTGTCTTAAGGCAGCAAGAGGTTATAATGACCGATTTGCTTTTGTTCTTTTGTTACTCTGTCTTCCCTTTTATCCAGTCTTGTTTTACTCCTTCTTCCTTTTTGGGTCTTCCGCAATTTGGAGTGATACCTTTTGAGATTAGAACTTTGAAGATAGGTCACACAGAGCAAAGGAGAACACAGAGGTTTTATATAGCAGAAATCGTTAGGCATAGAGGCACCGTTGGTGCGTGGAGGAACAGAGGATATTTGCGAGTGTTATTAATGTTTGGTCTATTTCGCTTCAAAGCAATTGTTTGCAAGGTTTATTAAAATGTTTATTACCCAAGCTATTAGCAATAGCTATCAGCAATACTTACAATTCGAACGTAATTTGTGCCCTTTACAAAAGCTGATTGTGAAAAAAATAGACTAAAAGGTGAGTCTTCCCATGAGGTGAGAAGTAATCACGATCCCCCTGTAAAAACATTTGTTTATTGTGTACATTTCGTCTTAGTGTGTATGTTCTCTAATTTGCAATTCGTGTCATTTGTAGTTCTTTCAATCTAAATGTGTTTATTCTGTTTAAAACTTGATTATTCTGTCTTCTTCGATTGATCAAATGAATATTCTGTCTTTCAATTGTTAATCTAATGTTATACGTCATCAAATAAAGTATATCTTAAAGTTGCTACTACTTAACGAATAAGAAAAGTATTATTGTGGCACAATAATGTCTATTTTTCTTGGAGTTGTATTATGAAATGCTTAATTTTGTAGTTAATACTTTTGGCAGAATGTTCTATAAATGGAAATGATAATTCTAATTTAATTCTTTTTAGAGTAAAAATGATTCTTCGGATATAACTACTTAAATGGATTGCATAGAGTGCATAATGTTATATTGGTGCTCAAATAAGTACAACCACTTTTGATAGTTTTATCAAGTTTACTGGAGTATAGTAAGTGGAAAATCATGATTTATAAAGCCTACATTAAGTAAGAATGCTATGGGTAAGTTCAATGAGAATATAAATAAAGGTTATGGTAATAAAAGAAGAAGTTCTTGAACTCTTGCAAAGCACAGAGACTTATAGAATAGAACGTACGAGTTCAACAGGTGATATGGATAAGTTTCAGGAGGCTATTTGTGCTTTTTCAAACGATTTGCCAAATTCCCGAAAGAAAGGTTATCTTATTTTGGGTGCTTATGACAATGGGACTTTATCTGGACTAAGAGTTGATGATGCCTTGATGAAACGAATAGCGGGGATTCGCTCTGATGGCAATATCTTACCATTACCGATTATGTCAGTAGAAAGGGTTGAGCTTGAAGGTGGCGATTTACTTGTCGTAGAGGTCTCACCAGCTTTGGTTCCACCAGTTCGATATCGTGGTCGTACCTTTATTCGTATAGGACCTCGTCGGGATATTGCAACAGAGTCAGAAGAAAGAGTCCTTTTGGAGAAGAGAACATCTTATATGGCTACTTTTGATGCAACTCCTTGTTTTGGATCATCATTAAAGGATATTGACACTCAGTTTATAAAATATGAATATCTTCCACAGGTAATAGATGCTGATATTCTTAAGACGGATAAACGCTCTTTGCAAGAGCAATTGGCAGCAATCCATCTTTATGACATAGTTCATGACTGTCCTACGAATGCAGCCATTGTGCTTTTTGGGATAAATGCCTCTTTCTTTCTTCATGGCTGTTATGTTCAGTATGTGCATTTCGCAGGAGAAGATACAGGAAGCGAAATTCTTAACGAAAGGCAGATGCGGGGAAGTCTGTGTTCGATACTACCTAAGTTGGAGAGTTTTGTAAAAGATGCTATTGTAACTTCACGTCCAATGCCTGTGAGTATGCTACGAGAACAGATTGTGTTTAACTACCCAGAACTCGCACTTAGAGAGCTACTGATGAATGCTTGTATGCATCGTGATTATCAATCAAATATGCCTATAAGAATTTATCAATTTAGCAATCGTATAGAGATTCTCAATGCTGGAGGCTTATATGGGGAGGCTCGTCCAGAAAATTTCCCTACGGTAAATGATTATCGTAATCCTATTATTGCAGAGGCTATGCGTGGTATGAAGTATGTTAATATGTTTAACCGTGGTATTCAGCGTGTAAAAAATATGCTAAGGGAGAATGGAAATCCAGACCCTATCTTCAATGTCGGTAAAGTAACTGCTTTCGAGGTGACAATACAGCCATCTTTGTCACTTAACTTAGTCACTGATGGAGAAAAAGTGACTAAGTCTGTGACTAAGTCGGCAGAAGTAATGAATGAGATTATTGCCTTGTGTCAACAGCCTAAAAGTCTTACTGAAATTATAACCCATTTGGGACTAAAACATCGTAACAATGCTAAAAGTCGCTATATTGACCCATTGATAAAAGGTGGATTTCTTGAGATGACAATACCTGATAAACCCAATAGTAGGAATCAGAAGTATATAAGTGTATTATCTTAGTCACTTAACTTAGTCACTGATGGAAAAAATGACTAAGTCAGCTGAGATCTTAGAAAGCCACTTAGCTTAATCTGCCCCCCTTAGTGAGAGTCAAAATGTAAATTCTGTTTTCGAATTTCTTTTCAGGTAGACAAGTGAACGAGTTGCTTGTGAAGTAGACATGGTAACATGAGAACAAATTTCTTCTTTATTACAAGCAACTCGTTCACTCCTTCACTTACCTTGTTACTCTGTCTTTTTCGCAAGCAACTTGTTCACTCGTCTACTTGTTCACTCGTCCACTTACTATGTTACTTTGTCTTTGATACAAGCAACTTGTCTACTTGTCTACCCGTTCACTCTATGTTTATATATGTTAAATATTAAATTTTATGTAAGTATTATAAGTATTTAAGTTGTTTGAAAGATAGGTGTCATTAGACCAATCTAATAGTTCGAGCACCAAGAGGAGGTATAATTGACTGCTTATAAGGGCGTTGCGAAGACAAGGACAAAGGAGGTAGCCCCAGTGAGTTAGACAGTTATCGCTCGGAGAAAGCTAAAGGATGTGAACAAGAAAACCTAAATCGGTTACACCTTATTATATATATAGGGGTGAGCAGATGAGAGTTTCTAATAGAGCGTAGTAGTAAGTAAAGCGTACTACTCATTCGAAAGCGAAGGAAAGGTATAACAGGAGTAAGCACACAAGGACCTCTTATATAAGATAGGAGCAAGCGAACAAGGACTTCTGATGTAGCGGAGTAAGCTGTTGAGGACTTCTAAGAGAAAGAAAGACGAGACAGCAGCAGACTACTGACATCGACCCAATTAACAAGAAAAAATTAGGAAAGTAATAAATAAAAGTTTAAAACCTAAACCTGATGAGAATCTTTAAAGAATCAAAGCAGAAGCATCTGTACTTCTCGGCTGCCTTTGCTCTATCATTAGCATTGGCACCAACAGGTGTCTACGCAGGTACAAACACCAGCACTGCAGTACAGGCAGTACAGCAGAATGGTAATCACAAAGTGACCGGTCGTGTCGTTGACTCAACCGGCGAACCGCTCATTGGTGCTACTGTCCTTGTTGAGGGTACCACTAATGGCACAGTAACGGATATTGATGGTAACTATACCCTCAATACCACTGCAAACGCGAAGCTCGTCTTCTCTTACATCGGTTATGCAGCACAGACCATCCCTGTTGGTGGTAAGGGTACGATCGACGTGACATTGAAGGAAGAGGCAAACACCATGAACGAGGTTGTTGTTACCGCCATGGGTATTATGCGTAAGGAAAAGTCTCTCACCTATGCAACGCAGCAGGTGAAGGCAGAGGACCTCATGAAGGTGCAGGATCCTAATGCAGCTAACTCACTCGAAGGTAAGGTAGCTGGTATCACTATTACGCCAAGTGCTGGTGGTGCTGGTGGTGCTTCAAAGATTGTTCTTCGTGGTAACCGTTCTATCCTCGGTAACAGTTCTCCACTCATCGTAGTTGACGGTGTACCAATGAGTAATGGTATTCGTGGTCAGCAGGGTATGGGCGCAGAGGGTTTCGGTTCAACAGGAACTTCTGAGGGTTCTGACCCATTGTCATTGATCAACCCAGACGATATCGAGTCAATCAATGTCCTCAAGGGTGCTAATGCTGCTGCGCTTTACGGTTCACGTGCTGCCAATGGTGTTGTGATGATTACCACCAAGCGTGGTCGTGAAGGTAAGGTTGACATCAACGTAACCTCAAACATCACTTTTGATTCTCCATTGTTGACACCAAAGATTCAGAAGACTTATGGTGCAGCTTATGACCAGGCAACAGGTGCATTGTCATTGAACAACTGGGGTGGTAAGCTCGCAGACCGTGCAGACAACGACCTCGTAGTACGCACTCCATTGGACGAGCGTTGGGTAGGTTATCCAGAGGAGCAGATTGGTACAGACGCAAGTGGCAATCCAATCATGGCACGTCGTCATAATGTTTATCTCCGCAATCGTGCAGGTAACGATGTAGACAACTTCTTCCGTACGGGTGTCACAACAAATAACTCAATCTCACTTTCTGGTGGTACAGAGATAGCACGTACCTACGTGTCTGTGGCAAACAGCCATGCAACAGGTATGATGCGTAACAACTCATACAACCGTAACTCTATCAGTTTCCGTCAGACTTATAATTTCTTCAAGCGTTTGCACATTGATGCATCGATGAACTATACAGAGTCAAAGACAAAGAATCGTCCTGGTGGTGGTACGGTAGGTAACCCTCTCTACCATCTCTATACCGCACCTCAGAACATTGATATGGATTACTATCGTGACCATTACATGAACGCTGAGGGTAAGTGGTTGTCAAATCCAGGTTCATATTACAAACTCAATGGTTCTAACTTCGCTTGGGCAGCTGGTCAGCGCACAACTCTGACTGGTCCACAGCAGGAGTGGGCATACCTCTCTCATCCTAACAACAACCCATATTGGTTGATCAATTCGGGTAACAGTCAGCAGAAGGAGAGCCGCCTCTTCGGTACCTTGCAAGCAAATGTTGACATCTACGACGGTTTGACTTTCCAAGCACGTGTCAACTACAGCCAGATTCGTTTCAAGAATCATGCAACTCGCTTTGCTACTACCTTCCTCCCTGCATCAATGGAAGACTACGGTCGTCTTTGGGATTCAGACGAGAAGACAACAGAGTTCTATACCGACTACCTCTTGTCATATAACAAGACCTTCGGTGACTACTCAGTATCAGCAACAGCAGGTTATGTAGGTCATACCATCAAGGGCGAGTCAAAGGGAACAGACGCCGTTGCAACTTACTACGACCGTCTTATGCGTAAGCTCCCAACAATGGTTAACTACTTCGAGACCAGCGCAGGTGGCTATGGCGTAACAAGCACTTCAAAGAGTTCAAACTGGGACCGCTCATACCTCTTCACAGCACAGTTAGGTTGGAAAGAGACCGTTTACTTCGATGCTTCTTATCGTCGCGACTGGTATCGTCCATTCCGTTACTTCAAGGAGTTGGGTAAGATTGATACCGATAACTACGGTTACTTCGGTGTAGGTGCCAATGCTATCGTAAGTCAGTTGGTGAAGTTGCCAGACTGGTTTAACTTCTTGAAATATCGTGTTTCTTACTCATCAGTAGGTAACTCTATCCCTAATAAGGCATACGGTGCGATGAGCCGTAACCTCCAGACAGGTGCATTGTCAGGTAACAAGTTGCTCGACTTCTCACCAGTACCAGAGGAGACAGGTTCATTCGAGACAGGTATCGAGTCATTGTTCTTGAACAACCGTTTGAGCTTCGACTTCACCTTCTATAACACTATCGTTCGTCACCTCTATATGGAGCTTGGCTCATTGGGTGGTAACACCGAGTTGCTGAACTCTGCAAAGGTACGTAACACTGGTTTCGAGACAACTGTTGGCTACGACTTCAAGTTCGGTAAGGACCTCCGTTGGCGTACATCTTATAACCTCTCATACAACGACAACAAGATTCTTGAGACAGGTTATGATAAGGACGGAACATCACGTAAGTATCAGCAGACTGTAGGTGAGGCAAAGGTAATCTACCAGAAGGGTGGTGCTATTGGTGACATCTATGCAGGCGACTTCATGCGCGATGCAAATGGTCATATCGTATTGACAGCTAAGGGTGAGCCAACATTCGACAAGACAGGTTCAAACGACCGCTTCCTCGGTAACATGAACTCTAAGTGGCAGATGGGTTGGACCAATACCTTTAACTATAAGGAGTTCCAGCTTTCATTCCTCATCAACGGTCGTATCGGTGGTAAGGTACTCTCATTGACAGAGTCTTACCTTGACTATATCGGTGCTTCAGAGCGTACAGAGGCAGCTCGTCTCAGCGCAGAGCGTAACAACATCGTTGCAACCAACTATGGTAACGTACCAGGTATGGAACTCAATGATGGTAGCGGTCGCATCGTTCCTATCCAGTCATATTATCAGGCATTGGGCGCATCAAGCAACCCATCAACCTATCTCTACAACGGAACAAACTTCCGTCTTCGTGAGCTTTCATTGGGTTACACCTTCCGTGACCTCTTCGGTCAGAACCGTAACTTGACCCTCTCATTCATCGCTCGTAACCTGTTCTTCATCTATAAGGATGCACCAACAGACCCAGACGTATCTCTGTCTACACAGAATGGTCTCGGCGCATTTGAGAGCTTCAATATGCCATCTTCACGTTCATTCGGTTTCTCTTTGAAGGCTAACTTCTAAGAGAAAAGGAGTGAGAAAGGAGTGAAGAGCGTGAAAGGGAGTGAGAAACAAATATAATGTTTGACGTCTTGCTCCCCACGTAACAAAACCGTTACTACACATCTTTAGCTCCGAATAAGCTTAAACAATACAATAATATTCAAAAGATAAACAACAATGAAAAGTAAACATATAATCGTACTCATGGCGATGGCATTGCCAACACTGGGTCTACAGTCATGCCTTGACTATGACAACCCTGGTGATGAGTTCAACTCAACAACCAAGAATGTTGAGAAGGTGACAAGCCGTGGTGACGTGGATAAGATTCCTTTCCGTCAGGCTACAGACGCTGCAGCAGCAGATGAGGCACTCAATGCAATGCAAGACTTGCTCGATGCTGGTGTTGGTGGACAGTTCTCTATGCGTGGTGGTAAGAACGGTGAGAACCCAGGTCCACATGCTTATCAGTATCAGTATTCTCTCGGTGTTGACAACTATGCTGAGTACACGGTTGTTCCTCATACTTTCTTCCAGTATTCAAAGATTCGTTTGGCATCGTCATATGCTATCGACCAGAAGTGCTATGGTGGTGCATGGGGTTCATTCACAGAGATGAAAACCTCACTTGTACCTATCTTGAATAATGAGAAGGTAAATGCTGTTCCAGAGTTGAAAGCAGCTTATTTGACCCTCTTCAACCAGCAGGCTGTTGAGGTAGCTGACGTTTATGGTCCAATGCCTTACCGTGAGTTGAAGACTAACTTGCAGGTAGGTCCTTATACTTATAACAAGGTTGAGGATGTCTACAACGATGCTGTTGCCAACCTCGACACTGCCATTGCTTGTTTCCACTACTTCGATCAGAAGCCAGCTGCCTACAAGCAGAAGATTAAGAGTGCGTTTGTTGATCGTTTCGTAGTTATGACCGATGGTGGTGCTGCTGACGGAACGTTGAAGGCATGGGCACGTTATGCCAACTCATTGAAGTTGCGTATCGCTATGCACATGGTAAAGAGCGACCCTGTTCGTGCACAGAAATTGGCTGAAGAGGCTGTTGCTGATGGCGTTATTGAGAACGAGGCACAGAGCGTTTCAATCCGTCCAGGTGTGATGGGCTTTAGTCATCCATTGCCAGGCGTTGAGAGTTGGGGTGATGCTCGTATGAGTGCAACAATGGAAATCACATTGAAGACCTTCAATCACCCTTGGTTGAAATATCTCTTTAAGAAGAATGATAACGTTATTAAGAACAATAAGACAGGCGAGACAACACCTGCTGACAGCCGCATCTGTGGTATCCGTACCGGTACACATCCAGGTGAAGGTCAGGGATATGATGAGAACCAGTATATCGCATTCAGTAAGCTGAACGAGCAGTACTTCAACTCTGCACCACTTTATTTGATGAAGTATGCTGAGGTTTGTTTCCTCCGTGCAGAGGGTGCACTCCGTGGTTGGAACATGGGTGGTTCGGCTCAGCACTTCTATGAGGAGGGTATCCGTCATGGTAACTGTGAGGATCCTGAGATGAAGTCTATGGACGGTGAGAGTCCTAACGGACAGCAGAATGTAAACTGGTATGACTCTTGGATTGACACCTACATGGCACAGGAGAACCCAGTAGCTTATGTTTATAAGGATCCAACTGGTGACACACCAGACGCTGCTTCACCAATCCATGTTGGTGTAAAGTGGAACGACAGCGACTCACAAGAGACAAAACTCGAGAAGATTATCACTCAGAAGTACCTCGCTACTTATCCTAATGGCTTCGAGGCATGGGTTGACCTCCGTCGTACAGGCTTCCCACGTATGTTGCCAGTATTGAACATCGATGAGGCTGATGGTAGTTTAGTTCCTGGTGATATCATGCGTCGTCTGCCATTCCCTGGCACAAGCGACATCGCAACAAAGCAGGATGTTGACAACACTGGTATCCCAGCATTGGGCGGTCCAGACAAGATGGCTACTCGTCTTTTCTGGGATAAGACCACTTCAAACTTCTAAATGAAACTCTGAATTAAAACAATAGCCCAGTAGGGTGGTATAAACGTCACTCTACTGGGATATAAATCTATCAAGTACTAATTACAAAACCTAAATCATATGAATAAAAAATCTACTCTTAGTGCATGGATCATCGCAGCTATGATGGCTATGGCTCCTGTCGGTGTGACTGCACAAACATATTCTTCAACAGCTTCAACACAGGTGTTCGACCTGTCAAAGTTGGGCGATCAGACCCTTCTTGAGCATTTTGCACAACTTCTTGATAACGGCAAGAAATATCCTACTGATGCCGACCTTACTGCATGGGGCATCAAAGACGAGGTAGAGTTTATCCGCTCACACGTCAGAAAGCGTGCTATTGAGTCACGTGCTGACCGACTTCTCCAAGATACTTACGAGAATCGTAACCTCTTTATGAATATCCCTGGTGGTGCTGGAAAGAACCTCGGTGGCTATCCTTCAAAGACATTTGCTAACGATAACTTCTCAATGTGGAACTATACCAACCTGTTTGGTGCCTGGAACTACGGACTTTTCCAAGCACCGGGTTCATGGGCTGATGCTGCTCACCGCAATGGTACAAGCATCTTCGCTGGTATTAAGTTCTTCGATCATACAACGGGTGGAGCTGCTAACAGTTGGGCAAGCTTTATCATGACTCGTAATAGCGATGGTAGCTTCCGCTATACGCATCCTATCATCAACTGTATGCGCTTCCTCGGTTTCGATGGTATCAACTATAACTGGGAAAGCACCAACAAGTATCAGGATGCAGATAACATAGCCTTCCATAAGGAACTTTACAAGATTGCGAAGTCTGAAGGTTTTAACGACTTCAAGATTATGTATTACACAACGAGCTCAAGTCTGACATCATATAGCTCAAGATATATGTGGGGTCAAGATAAGGACAATCGTATCTGTGAGGTGATGTTGAATTACGACAACAGCGACTTCAGTTGGAACATGGGCAGTTCTGTAAAAGAGGCAGAACGCACTATGGGCTCAGCCGATGGTTTATACGCTGGTGTATGGATTGTAAGCATGGACAGACGATGGAATAGTCTTAACAACCAAGATGCTAAGCGTTGTGGTATTTGTCTGTGGGGTGAGCATGCAGAGAGTCGTTTCTGGAGTTATAACACTGGTGGCGATGCTATGTCTCGTATGTCTAACTATCAGGAGTATCTTGAACGTGCTTTCTCTGGTGGCAACCGTAATCCTTTGTATCGTCCAGAGATTAGCAATAGGGGTAATAATGTTGAGGCACAGGGTACCACACCTCCTTTGGCACGTTTCGCTGGTCTTGCTTCTTGGATTCCAGAGCGCACAGCTATCTCAGGCAACCTTCCTTTCGCTACCCACTTCAACACAGGTAATGGCGAACGCTATAACTATAAGGGTAAGAAGACTGCAGGCTCATGGTATAACATGAGTAGCCAAGATGTCGTGCCTACTTATCGTTGGATGGTTGTTAAGCCAGAGACTGAAGTAGCCAGCACAGACGTACAGCCTTCATTCACCAATGAGGATGCTTACACGGGTGGTGCAGCACTTCGCTTGAAGGGTGTCAACAATGCAACTGCTACAGACGTTGTTCTCTTCAAGACTAACCTCACTCCTTCTAAGGGTAAGGTAGTTGCTAAGGTAGCTATCAAGACTGGCAAAGAAGGCAATAACGACTCAAAACTTTCTCTCATCGTACGTGTGAATGGTGCTTGGAAGGCTTATGCATTGGGTAACACCGAGAATGCAAACTGGACAGAGAAGAAGGTTGAGTTGAATGATATCACTGCTGGTCAGAAGATTGAGCGTATCGGTCTGCGTGTGAAGGATTCAGATGCTGACTATAATGTACTTGTTGGTAAACTCGAACTCAACGACGACGTGACAGCAACACCTGCTAACGTGAAGGATTTGACCGTTCAGGTGAAGGAGGAAACAAAGAATTCTCTTTCAGTTAAGGCGGTATGGGGAATTGATAAGGACCCAGGACAGAATCCAACCGTTTATAACGATGAGGCAAATATCGACCACTTCGAGATTCTCTATAAGAACGGTGAGAATGGTAAGGTGTCTGAGGTAGGTCGTACATCACAGTGGGCTACACTCGTTCCTAACATTCAGTTCACAAGTGTTGACGACAAACCTTTCATCGGTGTTCGCTCAGTAAGTACTGACCTTAAGACCTACTCAAAGACACTGTGGATTGCTGTGCCACGTGCTCAGCAGTCTGAACTCCCAGAGGCACAGGAAGAGGGCTACGGAACAGTTGAACTCGACAATGCTGCTGCTGGTGCAGAAACAGCTCGTAAGATTCGTTATGTTCAGAAGTTCCAGACAGAGGGCGGTACAAAGAATATCGACTATACTGCTAACGGTCCTGCAGGTAACGAGACGAACTATGTTGATGCTACGAGTCAAGAACTCGAAGTAGCACAGGGTGCGACAGTGAAAGTGAAGATTAAGGGCTATGAGGCAACTCAGATCAAGGACCAGAGCAATGACGACCTCCGCTATTGTATGGGTAAGGCTTGGATGGATTTCAATGGCGACAAGCAGTTCAACCCAGAGAATCTCTCTGAGAATCCTAACGAGGGTGAGTGTGTTGTATTCTTTGGTCAGGTTCGCAAGGGCGTTCCTGCACAGGTACAGCAGTTGAATGAGTACACCTTCAAGGTTCCTGAAGATGCTAAGCCAGGTCAGAGCCGTCTCCGCCTTGTCTTCTGTGATGCATGGTTCCAGGGCGGTTTGACACCAACTGGTAAGTTCAATAAGGGCTTCGCTATCGACTTCAAGGTGACTATCACTGGTTCTAATGCTGCTCGTGGTGCTAAGGCTGACACCCATGATAAGGGTGTTGCTGACGAGCCAGAGTTGCTCGAGGGTGGTTCTACTAATATCATCTCTGCTAACGTAGGTGGTGCTTCACAGCTTACTGTTGTTAGTGGTAAGGTAGTATTCGAGAATGTTGAACGTGCATGGGTATTCTCTACTGACGGTCAGACTGTAAAGAGCTTGGTTAATCCAAAGTCTTTCAATACAAATGAGTTGCCAGCAGGTGTTTACCTCGTTAAGATGCAGAACAACAATGTTATCCGTACACAAAAGATTACGATTAAGTAATAGGTGATATAAAATGAGGTTATCTGACTTGATTCTATCGAGTCGGGTAGCCTTGTTTTGTTTGGTAGGTAAGCTTTCTGATAATAAGTATGTCCGATAAAACGTGGCTTTTGTTAGGGTAGTGCAACCCTCGTCTTACGAACAGTGGAATGTTCCTTCAGCATCTTTTTTAATGGTGCGGAGCATCCGCACAAGTGGTGTTAAGCCTTCGCACACGATGTGCTAAGCATGAATACGACGAATGGAAATGAGAGATGTGAGGCACAGTTGACACCTATAAAGCTATCGAATGACAGGTAAAGTCTACTAAGCGGTACCAACGAAGGATACAGTTCTCGGACAACGTCTGTTCTCCTAACGAGTGGAGGCAGATCTAAACGGTAATAAGATTTATAATTATTCAATAACATTAAAACCCAAATCAATTATGAGAAGAATTAATTTACTTCTTTTTGGTTGCTGCCTAATTCCATCAACCTTGATGGCACAGGAACTTAAGAGCAACTACATTCAGTGGGGCTTTGAGTCTCAGCAGTTCCCAGGTAAACTGCAGAGCTGGTCAAAGTCGAACCCTAAAATCAATGATGATGATAACTTCTTCATCTCTCGTGTAAAACCAAAGCAGCGTTTCCGTTACGAAGGAACACAGGTTCGTACAGACCTTACAGATACGAACGACAAGAAGCTCCTTGCTTGGTTGCCATGGAACGTGCCAAGTAAGAACGCTCTCCCTGATGGTGTCTTCGACTCTGAGGTGTTCTCAATGTGGCCATACGTTACGCACTGGGGCGACTGGAACTGTGGCTTAGGTCGTATTCCTGCAGCTTTGTTGGACGCAGCACATAAGAATGGTGTGCCTGTATCTTCTGTTGCTGGTATTCCATATGGTGGATTGTCTGGTGCGTGGAGCAGTGCTTTAGAGCAACTTGCTTCAACAGATGTGCAGAAGGCTGCTGCTTACATGAATTACTTTGGTTATGATGGTCTTGGCTACAACTCAGAGTATTCAGAGTATTTTGGTGCTGGTCGTGTAACAAGAAAGCTAAGAGATTTCCATGTGAATCTTAACAAAGCAATCAGACCAACCAACCCAATCTATGAGAATATATGGTATGATGGTACCAATGATAAGGGACGTATCTCTTTTGACCATGGTTTGAATGAGACTAACAAGAGCATATTTGGTGCAAAAGACCAAGAGGCTGCTAACCTCTTCTTCAACTATAACTGGAACTCTTCAACATTGTTGCAGAATACAGTTGAGATGGCTGAAGAGATTGAGCGTAACCCATTAGATATCTATGCTGGTATCAACATGCAGGGTGGTGAGCCACGTACAGGTTCACGTTGGACTTTGTTGAAGAATTATCCAATCTCTATCGGTCTTTGGGGTGCTCACTCACAGAACATGTTCTTCGAGAGTCGTGGTGAGAAGGGTAGTGACCCAGAGACACAGCAGCGCACTTATATGTTGCGTACAGAGCGTTGGTTCTCAAGCGGTTCACGTAACCCGGTTAACTCTCTCCAAATCAATAACAGCTTGAACTACAATGCTGATAATACAGACTTCGCTGGTATGTCAGCGATGATGACCGCACGTAGTTCTATGTCTTGGGACTTGACACAGGAGCCATTGATTACTTACTTCAACCTCGGTAACGGTAAGTTCTTCAACTATGGTGGTGTACGTAAGAACGATCGTCCTTGGGCTAACGTAGGTGTACAGGACTATTTGCCAACATGGCGTTGGTGGTTTGCAAGCAAGTTGCTCGGTCGTACCGCAGCTGATGTTCCTGCAACTGGTCTTGATGCAGAGTTCGTATGGGACGATGCTTACATGGGTGGTTCTACTGTTCGTGTACATGGTTCTACTTCTAAGGAGTATCTCCACCTCTTCAAGACAAAGTATGCTTTGAAGACAGGCGACGTTATCACCTTCCGTTATAAGGTTAAGGGTGGTAAGGCTGATGCTTCTTTGGTATTCGCTACAGAAGATAATGTAAACGCAGAGAAAGCTTATCCAGTACTTGCTTCTACTGATGAGGCTGATGAGGATAAGTGGGTTGAGAAGACTATCACTGTTGGTGGCGACTTGAACGGTAAGACACTTGCACTCGTTGCGCTCAAGATGGAGAATGCTGCCGACTTGAATCTCTACCTCGGTGAGTTCTCAATCGTTCGTGGTAGCTTTGATGCTCCAGCACAGCCAATCGATGTAAAGACAACCTTGTTGCACGCTGCAAAGAATGGCGTTGACGCTAAGATTATCTTCAACATGCCTAACACTAAGGGTCAGGGCGAGCCTTGCTACAACACAGACGTGAAGACTTCTCTCTTCAAGCTCTGGGCTAAGCAGGAGGGTAAGGACCCAATCCTCATGGGTGTAACCACCTCATGGGCAGGTATGTTCTATTCTGTTCCTGTAGACCTTAAGGGTCAGGGCAAGGTGAAGTTTGGTGTATCTGCAGTATCTCTCGATATGAAGAAGGAGAGTGCTATCGCTTGGGGCGAGGATCACGAAATCTTCAATAGCTACGAATATAGCGACGAAATCAAGGCAGACAAGTCTGTTATCAAGCCAAACGAGGCTTTCACTATCGCTTATGTTGACCCACGTCATGAGGCTGGTAACTGGAAGATTGAGCACAATGGTGCAACTGTTGCAAGCAGCAACAATGCTAATGAAATCAAGGTTGAGAATGGTTTGAGCCAGACAGGCTTCTACGATCTCGTTCTTACAGGTGCAGTTAATGAGAATGGTGCACGTGTTAATAAGGAAGTAAGATACGCAAACTACATTCAGATTACTTCTGATGCAGTAGGTGCTGTTCCTCATATCAACAAGCTCACAGCTAACAACAGCGAGTCTTCTATCGAGGTTGTTGCTAACAGCGAGGTAACAATGAAGTACGAGGGTAAGAAGGCTGACGGTTCTGGTTCAAGAGGTATCAAGACTCTCGAGAAGCCAGTAGGCGTTAAAGTTTCTGAGCTTGGTTTCAACAGTACAAGCAAGAACAATATGGCATGGTCACTCGCATTCTGGGTTAAGTTCAATGGCTTCACTGGTGGTACTCAGATTGTAGATATGCGTGACCCAGGTACAGGTTGGCCACAGAACAACTGGGGTACAATGTGGACTACATACGATCCTAACACAGGTGTTTATGAAGTGACACTCCGTGAGAAGAATGCTGGTGGTGCTAAGGAGTACAAACAACGTTGGAAGGTTGACTTCGTTCCAGGTGCTTGGACACACTTTGTATTAGCTATGGAGGGTAATGGTACTACAACCAAACCGATGGTTTATATCAATGGTAAGGCTGCTAAGGCTCATAACTGGGAGTACGATGGTCATAAGGGCGATGGTATTAATCCAGATGGCTTTGCTAACAATGCTTGGTGGGATAATAATGTCCTCGGTATCAGTCTTGGTCGTGCCGGAGCAGCTGCTATTAATGGTACTGTTGATGATGTTAAGTTCTTCAACAAGGCGCTCACAGCAGCAGAGGCTGCTCACACAATGATGTCTACCGATGCTAATGAGGCTGGTTTGAAGGCTTACTGGGACTTCGAGTCTGACGCAGATGCAAGTCACTACTTCGCAAGCAAGGTGGGTACTGCTAAGTTAGCTCACGGTGAATTGAAGGCTGGTGAGGGTGAAGGCGTTACAACGCTTGTTCCAGACGTTCCAACTTACGATGCAGGTAGCGCATTCGTTTCTGGTACATTCCAGGTGAAGACAACAGCAGAGTGGACAGCTAAGAAGGCTACTATCGTTTCACAGGATGGTACTGATATGGCTGGTACTGCTAAGTTGAAGTATGCTAAGGCAGGTGACTATGAAGTTACATTGACATTGAAGAACGCACATGGTTCTGACACTCGTACCTTCCAGGTAATCAAGGTGAAGGCTGATCCAACAGGTATCAACGGCACTGAGGCTGCTGACATGAAGGTTTACGCTATCGATCGTGATGTCCTCTTCGACGTTGAGACACCAGGTAACTACCTCGTTCAGGTATTCTCTACCAATGGTCAGATGGTAGCAAGCAAGGCTGTTTCTGTCAATGGTGCAGAGTCTGTACGTCTCCATCTTGGTGCTCAGGGCGTTTACGTTGTGAATGTCAAGAAGGACGGTAAGACCCTCCGTACAGTTAAGTTTATCTGTAAGTAAATAATTCTTTAAGTGCTGGAAGGAGCTAATCTCCTTCTGGCACTTATATTTTTTCACCTTTTATCTATAACCTCAATTCCGCAGCATTATTCCTTGTGAGGTACTTTTATATATTGAAGTGATATTTTGGGATTAATCCATTGATTTGGGAATTTTCCAGGGTTCTTGGTTCTTGCATAGGCATGAAATCCCCCCACCCAAACCAATGGGGAAGTATGAAAACACCACAAAGAAATACTGTTTATTCAAGGAATACTTCAGCGTAGTAGGTTTTATTTGTATACAGGTTTAGAACGTTCTGCCTTCCCGTTCGCACCCATTTTGCTGGAACGCTGACAAAATGCAGGATAAAGGCTTTCAGTCTACTTGTCTTTTTCAATGGCTTGACCTTTTCGCTG
>NZ_JH114139.1:263466-274186 GCF_000224595.1 Prevotella sp. C561
AATAGCGTATTAGGTCTCTGCTTGAACTGCCCTATAAGCACATTGATGTCCTCAAGGCATTCTCCACCACAAAGGTAACTGAAGAAGAGAGAGCCGAAAATACTTCCATGGCTGAATGCTTTGCCACTACTTCCACGTTTGCCCAATACAGATTCGGTAAGTTTTTCAAAGCCCAACTTTTGAGAAAACGTCCATAATATGATAAATTCCACCGAAAGAAGTGATATTCTCGTTTTTAATTGCTACCTTTGTCATGTCAGATTTTTGCTTACTTGTTATGTTTGCAGCACTAAGATAGGTGAAATTTCTGACATATCCAAGTGTTTTGAGAACTTTGTTTCTCAGACACTTGGAGTTCTTACAAGAATTTATGCTGCGGAATTAAGGTATAAGAACATTTAATCTTTAAACCCGAAAGTATAAATAAACAGCATAATTGCTAAACAGAGACAAACCTTATATAGTTATATGCCTATAGCTGTATAAACCTAAAATCATTTATAAACTAAACATTTATTATTCATGAAAAGGATTACTTTATTTGCATCCTTGGCATTGGCAAGCTGTCTCACTGTGAATGCACAGCGTACGCCAACACATCCATTGGACATCCAGGATGCTAAGTTTGAGAACCTGCCTAACTACCTTGAAGCGTGGTTGAAAGGCGAGATGAAGCAACCACAGGGCGTTAGTGAGATTGACGACCAGTTCTTTATCTCTCGTGTTCGCCCACTCGAGCGTATTAAGGACGGTGACTATCAGGTGCGCCAAGGCGTGAAGCGCGATCGTAAGATGTGTCTGTGGACACCGCTTGACGACCCTACCGCTCAGTGGAAGGCGCTCCCTCGTTATTGCTTTGAGGGCGATAACTTTAGTTTGTGGTCATACATTGATATCCACGGAAACTGGACTTCACCTTGGATTCGTTCTACTGCAGGTCTGACTGACATTGCTCATAAGAACGGTGTTACCGTGGGCTGTGTAATGTCTATACCTTACGGCAATACGGTTTACCCAAGTCGTTGGAGCTATGACAACTATGGTCGAATTTTATACCAGCTTACTCAGAAGAAGAACGATAAGTTCGTCTATGCAGAGCCATTGGTTCGTATGATGAAGTTTTATGGTATCAATGGTATTGGTTTTAACTCTGAGTTCCATACCAGCTCTTCAGTTATGACACTGTTATCAGACTTCTTTGTGGCATGTCATAAGGAAGCAGAGAAACTCAACTGGAAGTTTGAAGTACATTGGTATGATGGTACTGGAGATGATGGTCGTATTCACTTTGATGGTGGTTTGGGCAATCACAACAAGAAGATCTTCGGTAACAAGGACAATATTGCTACCGATATGCTTTTCGCTAACTACAACTGGGGACCAAGTCATCTGAGAGGTTCTGTAAGTACAGCACAGAGTTTGGGTCGTAGTAGCTTCGATTATTATGCAGGCTTTGACATTCAAGGTCGTGGTTTGCGTCAGGCAAGTTGGAGCGCATTGTTAGACAACGATATTTCTATCGGTTTCTGGGGCGCTCACAAGCAGAGCCTTATCCACCAGAGTGCTACTGACAATGGTACATCTGACATTGCTATTCAGAAGACTTATCTGAAGAAGCAGGAGCTTATGTTTAGTGGTGGATATAACAATCCAGGACTGTTGCCAGCCATCAATACGGATTGTAATTTGGCGAATGCAAGCTTAAAGAGCTTCCACGGACTTGCAACCTTCCTCACAGCGAAGTCTACTATCCAGCAGGTTCCATTCGTTTCACGCTTTAACCTTGGTAATGGTTTGAGCTTCCGCAAGGATGGTAAGGTTACCTTCAATCACAAGTGGTATAACCTCAATACACAGGATTACATGCCAACATGGCGTTGGTGGATTACTGATGGTGCTGATCAGGTAAACACAGGGAATATCAATAGCCTTGCAAAGGCAGAACTTACCTTCGACGATGCTTACTGGGGTGGTTCATGTTTGGCTATCTCTGGTCAGACAGACTTCTCACGTGTGAAGCTCTTTAAGACGATGCTTGAGGTAAAGCCAGACTATGAGTTCTCTGTTACCTATAAGACTATCGCAGGCAAGGATTCTCATGCTAAGTTCTTTGTAGCCTTGAAGGACCACGTCACCGAGTATAAAGAGGTGGCTTTGCCAGCTGTTGAGGCAGTAGGCGAGTGGAAGACTTTCAGCGTAAAGGCTTCAGACTTAGGTTTGGCTGCTGGTGATAAGGTAGCGATGATGGGTCTTGTTGTTGAGAATACTCCTGCTAACTATGAGTTGCGTGTTGGTGAGATGGCACTCCGCGACAATGCAAAAGACTTTGCTACAGTGGCTCCAACAATCAAGAAGGTTGAGATTCTCCGTGGTCGTTACAACGCTTGTGACTTCAAGATGCAGTATGCTTCTAAGGAAGAATCAGGCTGGGAGAAGACTTATAACGACGAAGTTGGTACATGGTATTATGAAATCTACTTCCAGCAGAAAGACCAGCCAGTGCAGTTGCTTACCGCTACTACCTCTTGGGCTGCCTATGTTGTTGATGCTCCAATGGTATCAGGTGCTGACAAACGCGACTGCCGTTTCGGTGTACGTGCCGTGTCTCCTGATGGTAAGAAGGGTTCTGACATTGTATGGTCAGAGTATAAGAAGGTTGAATACAACCAGCCATTGAGCGATGTTGTTGCTGACCGTCCTGTTATCAAGCCAAACGAGGAGTTCACACTCAAGTATCTTGATGACATGGTTCCTGCTGCTCAGTCATGGAAGTTGAAGAATGCAGTTACTGGTGCTGTTGTTGCTCAGGGCGAAAGCGGTACAAGTGCTAAGTTTACTGTTCCAACAGAGGGTACATACGACCTCGTTGTTATGGATAGCAACGGTAAGGAAAGTATCATCCGTGGTAAGGTAAAGGTTACGCCAGAGGCTACAGGTGCTGTTCCTCAGATTACCGATATCACTGCTGACAAGACAACAGAAGTGACAGGTAAGAACGTAACTTACACTTACGAGGGTCGTCTCGGTGAGGGTAAGGCGTCACGTGGTCTTGAGATTACCGACCCTAAGATGTTCCGCATCCCTGGTGATGTTCAGCAGGGTAAGTCTTATTCATACGCTCTCTGGTTCAAGGCAGACAAGTTCAGCCACGATAGTCAGGGTACAAACCTTATCAATAAGAACTCTATCCATGACAAGTGGCCACATAACAACTGGGGTGACCTTTGGGTAACTATCCGTCCACAGTGGCAGGGTCATAGAACGAAGCATGAAGCGAATGAGATTTCGTTCAACACTATGGGTTGGACAGCTCACGATAATCCTTACGAGGAAGTGATGTCTACTGGTTACAATGTTACTCCTGGTGTATGGAACCATATCGTCGTAACACAGGATGATGGCAATATGCAGAAGATTTACTTCAACGGTCGTAAGGTGGCTGATCACAGCTTCACTGAGTCTAAGCGTCGTGAGGATGTAGTACGTACCGACGGACGTATTGATATCAGTCAGGTAGCCGACATCTTCATCGGTGGTGGTGGTGTCTACAAGAGTGGCTTCAATGGTGTCATTGATGAGGTGCAGGTTTGGAACAGACCACTTACCGACGATGAGGTATTACAGGCGATGAAGGGCTACAAGGAAGGCGAAGTTCCTGCTGACTTGAAGGCTTACTTCACCTTTGAGGAGGTTGATGGTTTGAAGTTTAAGAACCTCGGTACTGCTGGTAGAAACTATGACGGTTCTGTTGTCGTTGTTGCTGGTAGCGGTGGCGAGAACACCTCTGGTGCTTCTTATGTTGACCAAAAGCCAAACAACGATGTATTAGGCTTCCCTGGTGTTGTCGGTACATACGAGATTAAGACAGTTCCTACTTGGACTTTGGGCGATGGTCAGATCTCTTCATCTGCTGATAAGACAGCTGTCGTTACCTACGCTGCTCCTGGTAAGAAGAATGTAACCTTGAAGCTGAAGAACGGTTGGGGCGAGGCTGAGAAGACAGTAGAGGAAATCGTTGAGATTACCTCTGAGGCTAACGCTATCGATGCAGTCGATGCTCAGCTTGGCTTCTCTGTTTATCCTAACCCATTCGTTGAGAGCGTAAATCTGCGCTTTGCTGACAATGGTCGCTACACAATCAACGTTCTCGGTACTACTGGCGCACTCCTCCAGAGCAATAGCTTTGAGGCTGCACAGGGTCAGGTCGTAAACGTAGCTATCACTGGCGCAAAGGGTATGTACCTCGTTCAGGTGCTTAAGAATGGTAAGGTTTACAAGACCGTGAAGGTTGTGAAGAAGTAGAAAGGCAACCACGACAGGCCCCTCCCCCTTGCCCCTCCCCCATAGGGAGGGGAGTGAAATGCGAGATACCCCAATAAAAAGGTATGCGATTCTCCAGTGAACTAATCTTTACTGACAGATGGGAAGTACTGGGAACAACTTGCTTATGAATAGCAGAAGGACGTGTCCTGACTAATAGGGGTATCACGCATTCTACTCTCCTTCCTTTGGAGGAGGGGTCGGGGGAGGGGCCGGTTGTGTTTATTTGTGGCTTGTTGTGACTTGTTGTTCTCCTTTTATTATATTATGGAAATAATCACTCAATCAAATTACAAGACGACGACGTGGGAGGGTGGGGTCACACGTCAGGTGTTTATATCACCTGCTGATGGTGATTTGTCGGCACGGTGTTTTGACGTGCGTATCTCTTCGGCCATCATTGACAATGTGGAGAGCGAGTTCTCTGACTTCTCTGGTTTCACACGGTATATCCTACCTTTGGAAGGTGAGATTACACTGATAAAAGATAATCAACGTATTGTGCTGTCCCATAATGCACTGTATGAGTTTGAAGGACACGAACGAGTCTATTCGGAGAATACGCGGGGTGCAGTGGACTTTAATGTTATTGTGCGCCATGGTGTGACCGTCGATGTTCGTATCTTGTCAGACGAATCCTTCGTTGACAGCCGTCGAACGCTACTCTTCGCCCTTGAGGATTGCTGCGTCAATGCCATTGCCATCCACCGACACGACACCGTCCTCCTCGATGGCCCTTTCTCCTTAGAAGGTAAGGCGGTCGTGGTGAGGGTAGGGTGATAATGTGGCCTCACCCCCAACCCCTCTCCGAATGGAGAGGGGAGTAGTATGTGAGGTTACCCCTATTGGGCTGCTTGTATGGGGCGTAGTGAGGTCTTTCTCTCACGCTGATGAGGTTTTTTCTCACAGAACTCACAGAATTAACAGAACCTTTTTTCGCACAGTTTCGAACTCACAGAAGGCCTCCGGCATACAGAGGTCACAGAACGTTATAGCCATTGTTGATATGTTTAAGGGACTACATGAAGCCTTCGTCCTTCTTATAGGGGTATCTCGGTGATCACGCCCCTCCCTTTGGGGGAGGGGAAGGGGGAGGGGCCACTACTTGCTTTGAATGCTGTGTGTTCTGTTCTTCTGTGTTCTTCTGTGAGAGAAAGAACATTTTGAGACTCGCTGGGGAGTTTTTTCTCTCACAGAGCGCACAGAGTTCACTGAGCATTTTTGCGTGCAGTTTCGAGCCCACAGAAGGCCTCCGGCATACAGAGTTCACAGAGGCCTTTCAACTAACATTAGCTGTAACGCTCTGTGATATCGGTTGACTTAATGTCTCTGTGGAATGCTGTGTGTTCTGTTCATCTGTGTTTTTCTGTGAGAGAAAGATTGTTGGATACTCGCAGTGGAGAGTTTTTTCTCTCACAGAGCACACAGAGTTCACGGAGCCTTTTTGCGCACGTTTCGAGACCATGAGGAGGTGGCCCCTCCCCCAACCCCTCCCCCGCAGGGAGGGGCGTAGTATGTGAGGTTACCCCTACAAGACTGCCAACAAAGAACATAATGAAGCCTACATCCTTTTTATAGGGGCATCTCGGCGATTACTCCCCTCGCCATTCGGAGAGGGGTTGGGGGTGAGGCTCTTTCTTATAGCGGTATCTCGGTAATCACTCCCCTTCGCTTTGCGGGAGAGGACGAGGGAGGGAGCTAGTATCTTATCTGCGTGTTCCCACTGTTCTGTGTCATCTGTGAGAGATAGCCCCTAACGACTTGTTGTGTGTGTTAACTGTGACGGTAGAGAGTCCCATGTGCTTTTCTTGTTTTTATGAAAAACCCTGACAAATTACTATGGAAGAACACTTAATTGATGAGGGGGATATAAATGAGAATAGAATCTACAACTAACAGGAATTCAGGGCGTTGTGATGGGGGAAGAAGAGGAGGCCTAATAAGCAGCAAGAGGGGCGTCTTCAAGCAGCAAGAGGGGCGTGTTCTCCATAGGAGAAGGGCATGTTCTTGACGCATGAAGGGCATGTGTTCGTTAGGAGGGGGTGAAAAGAATTTACATTCCCTCTCGTCTGCTACTACTTTTTACGCCTTGTTCTTTGGCTTGGAAGAAGTGCGGATGCGGATGTATTGATAGCCTGCTACTTCATAGAAACAGTTTGTTCACTCGTTTACTTGTAAACTCCTTTCCTGTTTGAACAATTAACTTGTTAACTCGTCTACTACCCAGTCAACTTGTCAACTGATACTGTCAACTCGTCAACTGACGCAGTCCACCCTTTATTCCTCCTTCTCTGGATAATTGAGATTAGCGTCAGTGATATTATTGAGCACCTCAGTAAGGAATTTTCGTGACTCCCATTTAGCCATGGGGAGGTCGTGGAGGAGGTAGTTACCACAGTCGCGTGGCGCAGCACCGGGGATGTCGCCTTCGAAGTCGGCAACGAACTGGAAGGTGCGACGCATGAGGTCTACGATATCTTTTGAGGCCAAGTCACCACGTAGGATGAGGTAGTTACCCGTCAAGCAACCCATTGGTCCCCAGTAGATAACACGGTCTTTCCACTCGGGATCGTTGCGTAGGAAGGTGGCAGCCAAGTGTTCGATAGCATGGATGGCACCGACATGCAAGACTGGTTCTCGGTTTGGTTCTTTCATTCGGATATCGAAGGTAGTAACGGTCTCGTTGCCCACCTCGTCCTTACGACTTACGTAAATGCCACGCAGCAGTCGCTCGTGGTCGATGGTGAAGGAAGGAATTTTATTCATTGTCTTTTTTTTTTGATTCTTAATTTGATAGTTGCTATTGGGTTAATAAGGCTATTGGGCCAATAAGGCCAATGGGGCCAATAGGGCTAATAAGGCCGATGGGGCTAATAGGGCCAATAAGGCTATTGGGCTAATAAGGCTAATGAGGCCAATAAGGCCAATAACGGTATTGGGCTAATAAGGCCAATGGGGTTAATAGGGCCAATAAGACCAATAGGCCTAATAAGCCCAATAAGGCTAATAACACCCCATCACTCAACACCCATCACCTGCTTCAATCCCCTCAACAAACCGCCTTGTGACCTCGAAGCTACCGTTTGCGATACGCTCCCAGAAGTCGTAGTACTGGCTGGCTTTATGGTCTTTGAGCGGCACATCACTGATGACACGGAAGGAGACGAACGGTGTGTGATAGATATGGCAGACCTGCGCAATAGCACAACTCTCCATGTCGACGGCCGTTGCCTCGGGGAAATGCGCCATTATCTCACGCATCTTCTCACGCGAGTTGACAAACCACTCGCCACTTACGGTTAGTCCGGCCTTGATGTGAAGACCCTCACCGTCTGTCTGACTGTTCAGTGACAATGCCCGTTCGATGAGCTTCGAAGGAGCCTTGAAGCGTGCCGGCATACCGATAATCTGACCGTAGGCAACCTCGTCGCCACAGTAGGCATCGTGGTAGGCACACTCCTTCGCCACCACAACATCGGTCACCTCTAACGATGTGTCAGCTCCACCAGCACAGCCACTGGAGATGATCAGGTCGGGATGAAAGCGATTGATCATCTCGACAGCACCGATGGCTGCGTTCACCTTACCAATGCCACACTGCTGAAGGATGACAGTCTTCTCTCCCAACTGGCCTGAGACGAAGTCTTTATGATTGAAATGCTCCGTCTGAGAATGAGCCAAAATAGCTTTAAGTTGCTCGAACTCTTTGTCCATCGCAACGATGATTCCTATTTTCATAGTGCAAAGGTACGAAAAAGTTAGAAGCTGAATATTGTAAGTTATTAGTTTTTTGTATCTTTGCAAACATTATCTTGTACATCCGACAAAAGTAAAATAAATAAGAATGAAAACTTGGAAAAGATATCTACCCGATGTAGTGGTAGTGGTGGTGTTTGCGCTCATCTCGTTCGCATACTTCTTTGTTCCCGTCACTCAGGGTAAGATTCTCTATCGCCATGACGCCTCAGCTGGTGTCGGCTCGGCGCAGGAATTGACAGAGTATCAGAACCGTACAGGGGAGACAACACGCTGGACAAACTCTATCTTCGGCGGTATGCCTACCTATCAGATGTCGCCTTCTTATCAGTCGACCGACGGCTTGTCGCAGGTGATGAACGCTTATCACCTATGGTTACCAGAGAATGTATGGTTCCTCTTTGCCTATCTCTTGGGTTTTTATATCCTCTTGAGAGCCTTCGACTTCCGCCAGTCTCTGGCCGCATTGGGCAGTGTCATGTGGGCTTTCTCGTCCTATTTCCTTATTATCATAGCTGCTGGTCACCTCTGGAAGGTAATGGCTTTGGCCTATCTGCCGCCTATGATAGCGGGTATAGTACTGGCTTATCGAGGGCGTTACCTGTCTGGTTTCATCGTGACAGCCATCTTTACCGCCTTTGAGGTGAAGGCTAACCATGTGCAGATGACCTATTATTATCTGTTCATCATACTCTTTATGGTCATTGCCTACCTTGTTCAAGCTGTTCGACAGAAGCAGCTTATGGGCTTCCTTAAGGCTACGGGCGTGTTGGCGGTGGCTGCTTTGATTGGTGTATTAATCAATCTCTCAAGCCTTTATCACACTTGGCAGTATCAGAAAGAGAGTATGCGTGGCAAGAGCGAGTTGCTGAAAGCCGATGGAGCCAACCAAACGAGTTCGGGCTTAGACCGTGACTATATCACGCAATGGAGCTACGGTATTGATGAGACAATGACCTTACTTGTGCCCGACGCAAAGGGTGGGGCGAGTGTTCCTCTTAGTAAGAGCGAGACGGCAATGGCTAAGGCTGACCCACAGGTGCAGTCGATGATACCGCAAATCTACGATGCTTTCCCACAATACTTTGGTACACAACCGGGTACGAGCGGCCCTGTCTATGTCGGTGCGTTCGTCCTCTTCCTTTTCATCTTAGGCCTCTTCTTGGTGAAGGGGGCTACGAAATGGGCCCTTGTGGCAGCCACCGTACTGTCTATCCTACTCTCATGGGGACATAACTTCATGGGCTTCACGAACTTCTTCCTTGACTACATACCAATGTATGCAAAGTTCCGAACGGTGGCGAGTATCCTTGTCATTGCTGAATTTACTATCCCTCTCTTGGCAGCACTGACGTTGAAACGCCTCGTGGACGAGCCTGATCTCTTAGGAAAGAAGATGAAGTATGCTTATATCAGCCTTGCTCTGACAGCTGGCGTGGCCTTGTTAGTGGCTTTGTTCCCCGATATGATGGGTCCGTTTGTGAGTGATCAGGAACGCCAAATGCTTGGTAGTGTGCAGGGAATGGACGCTAACACGGCTGGTACTATCCTTTCTAACATCTCGACGATGCGTGCGGCTATGGTCAGCGCTGACGCTTGGCGTTCGGTTGTCATCATTCTCATCGGGTTTGCCCTGCTCTTCGTTTATAAGATGAAGAAACTCCGTGCCGACTATATGGTAGCCGCTCTGTTGGTGCTTTGTCTTGTGGATATGTGGCAGGTGGACAAGCGCTACCTCAATGACGAGATGTTTGTACCGAAGAGCGAACGTGATATGCCACAACAGCCAACGGCTGCTGACACGGAGATAAATAAGGACAAGAGCCTTGACTATCGTGTATTGAATTTCGCTTCGAATACTTTTAATGAGAACGAGACCTCTTATTTCCACAAGAGTATCGGTGGTTATCACCCTGCTAAGCTCCGTCGTTATCAAGAGATGATCGATGCTTACATCGCTCCGGAGATGCAGAAGGCGATGCAGGCCATTGCTGCTGCGGGTGGTAACATGCGTGCGGTGGATGGTGTGAAGACCTTCCCTGTGCTGAACATGTTGAACACGAAGTACTTTATCTTACCTTTGCAGGGTGGTCAAACAGCTCCTCTACTGAACCCATACGCACAGGGTAACGGCTGGTTTGTCGATAAACTAACCTTTGTCGACGATGCTAATGCGGAGTATGCAGCGGTTGGTAAGATCGATGTACGCCATGAAGCGGTTGCTGATAAGAAGTTTGAGGCAGCGTTAGGACAGGCGAAGGCGAACGACTCAACGGCCTTCGTTAAGCTTGATAAGTATGAACCAAACAACTTGCAGTACACTGTTTCGTCACGCAACGGCGGTGTGGTAGTCTTCTCTGAGGTCTACTACCCTGGTTGGAAGGCAACTATCGATGGTCAGCCTGCCGAGATTGGCCGTGTAAACTATATCCTCCGTGCTGTGAGTGTGAAGCCGGGTAAACACACTGTGGTGCTCGATTTCCACCCAACAAGTATCTCTACCACTGAGACAATCGCCTATATCGCTATCGTGATCTTGCTCCTCGCAATCGCTGGCGCTGGGTATGTAGAGTGGAAGAAGAGTGGGAAATAGCAACCCCAACAGCCAAGGGGGTGGCCCAACACCCAACCCCAGCTGGCCCCT
>NZ_JH114139.1:274684-276076 GCF_000224595.1 Prevotella sp. C561
AGTGATCACCGAGATACCCCTTAGGTCCTCTTAAGGATTGGAGGGTGGGGTGAACGGTGGTCGGCGATGGGATGAGCGTAGATTGGTGTCGTGATGGCACAAGCATAGGCTTTGTGACTATATATATAATAAGGTATAGGCTTGCAGCTCATGTTCGGATAGTGAACTGATGTGGGTGGATGGCTATATATATAATAAGGTGGATGCATGTTGCTGGGGCCTGTTGTGGGTTGTATCGGCTGTCGCGTCCACTGTAATGAGTTTGCGCCTTAGAGAGGAGTAACGATGAGTCAGGATAATAAATAGATAAGGCGTACTATGGTGTCCTTGTGGGGATTGCAATGAGTAGTACGCCTGTTAACAAAATAAACACATTTATGATTATGGATACATATATGTTTCTAATCCCTGTTGTGGCAATTATTATCATTTGTCTAATGGTGCTCTACGCACGTTATGTGGGTAGAAAGAGTAGGGGACGGTATGCTGCTGCGGCAATGCGCTTTATCGAAAAGGACTATCCAGAGATTGACATACGGGATAAGCGATACCTGTCAACACGTGTCGACTATAACATCATTAGTCGTCATGTGCCTGTGCTCGTGGTCTATAACAGCCATGAACTGCATCTCGTACCTATCCATGCCTTGGCTATCCCGCCTTTCTATAATATCCGACATAATGATCACCATGCGAAGGACATGGTACATCTGTTGATGGACGACGTGAAAGCGATAGTTCTCGACCGCCGTGGACGACTACATATACAGCGGGAAGAGGGTAACGACATCGTCCTCAAAGTGGGCGAAAACAATGTCTTTCACGAAAATCAACACGAGGAGGCAGTGCACTTCTTGGCTACGTTGAAGAAAGCAGCGGATAAGGTGGTGTTGTAAAAGGGGTGGAAACAGGCGTAGATAGTAGCGGCCCCTCCCCCGGCTCCTCCCCCGTAGGGAGGGGAGTGAAATGTGAGGTTACCCCTATTGGGCTGCTAACACGGTTCTTGGTTAGTTCTTTCTCTTATTCTGGAGAGTTTTTCTCTCACGCAGGTTAGTTCTTTCTCTTATTCTGGGGAGTCTTTTCTCTCACAGAACTCACAGATTTGACAGACCCTTTTTGCGCACTGTTTCGAGCTCACAGAACGCCTCCGGCATACAGAATTCACAGAACGTTATAGCTAAAGGTGGCTGTAAGGTTCTGTGATATCGGTTGACTTAATGTCTCTGTGCGCCTTTGTGTGTTCTGTTCATCTGTGTAAATCTGTGAGAAATAGAACGCTCCCACTGTATGATACAACACACAAACAACTCGCTGGGTAGGTTTTTCTCTCACAGAGCTCACAGAGTTAACAGAGCCTTTTTGCGCATAGTTTCGAGCCCATGAGGAGGTGGC
>NZ_JH114139.1:276798-277891 GCF_000224595.1 Prevotella sp. C561
GGCCCCTCCCCAACCCTCCCCCGAAGGGAAGGGGAGTGATTACCGAGATACCCCTATTGGGCTGCTTGCATGGGGCGTAGTGAGGTTTTTCTCTCACGCTGGTGAGGTTTTTCTCTCACAGAGCGCACAGAGTTCACTGAGCAATTTTGCGCACAGTTTCGAGTCACAGAAGGCCTTCGGCATACAGAGAACACAGAGGCCTCACCCCCAGCCCCTCTCCGAATGGAGAGGGGAGTGATTACCGAGATACCCCTACATGTCCTCTGTTCGCATAACAGATCATCTCCTTCTATCTGCAGCCTAATAGGGGTAACCTCGCATACTACTCCCCTCTCCATTCGGAGAGGGGTTGGGGGTGAGGTCTCAGAGAGCCTTGCGACAACCGATGTCACAGAACGTTATAGCTATCGTTGGGTGTGATGTATGTGAAAGAGGTGAGTTAATAAGATGGTAAATAATCATTACAGTCAACTAAGCTAAACTCCCTCACGTGAGGGCTATAACGTCTCTTGTAATGTTTTTTATAACCTCCAATAAATCAGAAAGTTACGTATAGCGTTTGAGAGCATGCCTTTCTTGCATGAAGAAGATGCCCTTCTTGAACGCTGAAAGGCATGTTCTCGAATGGAGAAGGGCCTCTTCTTGTCCCAAACTCAGCCCTTTCTTGAAAAGAGAAGGAAGCTTTCTGTAAAATATCTTGACATTCTCTGTTTATATAGTTAGTATTCTATCTCTCAATGAGGACTTTTTTTCTCTCACAGAAAAACACAGAAGAACAGAACACACAGCATTCAAAGCAAGTAGTGGCCCCTCCCCCTTCCCCTCCCCCGAAGGGAGGGGCGTGATTACCGAGATACCCCTATGGATAATCATCAACACCTAAAACCCAACATCCAACACCCTTCTTTAGCTATAACGTTCTGTGAATTCTGTATGCCGGAGGCGTTCTGTGAGCTCGAAACAGTGCGCCAAAAGGGTCTGTTAAATCTGTGAGATCTGTGAGAGAAAAAACTCCCCAGCAAGCCTCATAGGCCTAATCTCATTGAGAGGGTGCGTTCTATTTCTCACAGAAACACAGATGAACAGAACACAC
>NZ_JH114139.1:278497-286034 GCF_000224595.1 Prevotella sp. C561
GGCGTTCTGTGGGCTCAAACTGTGCGCCAAACGCTCCGTGAACTCTGTGCGCTCTGTGAGAGAAAACCTCTCCAGCGAGTCTCGCAATTATTCTTTTTCTCACAGAAAAACACAGAAGAACAGAACACACAGCATTCCACAGAGACATTAAGTCAACCGATTTCACAGAACCTTACAGCCATCTTTGGCAGTAACGTTCTGTGAATTCTGTATGCCGGAGGCCTTCTGTGGGTTCGAAACGTGCGCCAAAAGGTTCTGTTAAGTCTGTGAGTTCTGTGAGAGAAAAAACTCCCCACAAATTAAACAGGGCGCAAAAAGGTTCTGTTAAGTCTGTGAGTTCTGTGAGAGATAAATATATCCTTTGTGAGAGAAAGAACTTCCCAGCGTGGTAGAAAGAAATACACACTCCCACGCAAACTGCCCAATAAGAGTAACCTCGTAGCCCCTCTCCCTCCCTGAAACATATAAAAAAGCATAAAAAAGCACAACTAAACGCACGGAGATTTGGCTATTCACATATTTATATGTACCTTTGCAAGCCGTATCAACTTAGGATAACGGAATATAGCTATAGTTTTAGGAGGAAATAGTAAACCATTCATGAGACAACTTAAGATTTCAAAAAGTATCACTAACCGTTCCAGTGAGGCACTCGATAAGTACCTTGTTGAGATCGGACGTGAGCCGATGATTACCGTTGATGAGGAGATTGAACTGGCACAGGAAATCCATAAGGGCGGCCGAAAAGGCGAACGCGCGAAGGAGAAACTGATTAAGGCTAACCTCCGTTTCGTCGTCTCTGTGGCTAAACAATACCAACACCAAGGTCTCTCCCTGACCGACCTTATCGACGAGGGAAACATTGGCTTGGTTAAAGCGGCCGAGAAGTTCGATGAGACTCGTGGCTTTAAGTTTATCTCGTATGCTGTCTGGTGGATCCGTCAAAGTATTCTGCAAGCTATCGCTGAGCAGAGCCGTATTGTGCGACTACCGCTCAATCAGGTGGGTGCTATATCTAAGATTAACCAGGTGACGAACGAGTTTGTGCAGCAACACAACCGTCGTCCTTCTATCCACGAGTTGGCTGAGTTGACTGGTATCGACGAGGCTCGCATCCGTCAAAGTCAAAGTGCTGACAACCACCACATGAGTATCGACGCTCCTTTCAGCGATGATGACGATAACTCAATGAGTGATATGCTCTCGTCAGGTGACGACTCTCGCACCGACCGCAGCGTCGATTTCGAGTCTATGTCAGACGACCTTCGGGCCGTTCTACAGAACACTCTTAAGGATAGAGAGATAAAGATTGTCACCGAGTGCTTCGGTATCGGATGCCAAGAGAAGGGTCTGGAAGAGATTGGAACAGAGATGGGTCTTACCCGTGAGCGTGTTCGCCAGATTCGTGAGAAGGCTATCGAGAAGATTCGTGAGAGCGGTAATGCTCGCGTACTCATGAAGTACTTGGGCTAAGAAAGGCTACAACAAAACATTAATGATAGATGTGGATGTGTCGAATAGGGCGCATCCACTTTTTTTGTTTAGGCTGATGAAGAATCGTGAGGGACGAGGGGAGCTTTGCGATAAGTCTTTCTCTTCTAAGCGACTGAGTAGGACAATAAAACCACAACACCATCGTTATATAAGGTATGAGACGTAAGGATATTCAGAAATACATATTACTACTATTGTTCATCGTGGCTGCTCAGATAGCAGTAGCACAATCATTTACGCTACAAGGGAAGGTTTCTGACAAGGATGGGAACCCTATCGAGTTAGCTTCTGTCATGGTTGTTACGCAAGGAAAACTGTCGATGACCAACCTGAAAGGTGAGTTCAATATGCAACTACAGAGTGAAGACTCCGTGAAGGTGCGCTTCTCAATGATTGGCTACAAGACTAAGACGAGGGTTCTCGTGCGTCCAAAAGGGAAGCAGACACTGCTCATTCAGTTGGCTGACGACAACGAACTGCAAGAGGTGGTAGTGCAAGGAAAGACCAAGCAGCACGGTACGACGGAGGAGTTAGACGTTCAGAAGACGAAGCAAGGACCCTCTACTTCGGGCAACGCTGTCGAAGAGTTAGTACAGACACAGGCGGGTGTTTCTACCCACTCCGAGCTATCCTCACAATATAATGTGCGTGGAGGAACATTCGACGAGAACTCTGTCTATATCAATAACATAGAGGTGTTCCGACCTTTCTTAGTGCGAAGTGGACAGCAGGAGGGGCTCTCCATCATCAATCCCGACATGGTTGAGAGCGTTGGTTTCTCAACGGGTGGCTTCGAGGCAAAGTATGGTGACAAGATGAGCTCGGCCTTAGACATCACTTATAAACGGCCGAAGAGGACCGAGGCAACGGTTTCGGCCTCTCTCTTAGGGGCTTCGGCCTACCTCGGACTGGCTGCGAAGAAGTTGACGTGGACCAATGGCGTGCGTTATAAAACTAATCGTTACCTACTCGGATCACTACAGACAAAGGGCGAATATCGGCCGTCGTTCCTCGATTATCAGACTTATCTCTCATGGAAACCCAACAAGCGTTGGCAGGTGGACTTTATCGGTAATATATCAGAAAACCGTTATGACTTTGAGCCAGAAGACCGAGAAACGAACTTTGGAACGCTTCAGAACGTCAAGAAGTTCCGTGTCTATTTCGATGGAAAGGAACGTGACCTCTTTAGAACCTTCTTTGGTTCGTTGGCGATCACACGCCATTTGAGTGCTCACACCGACCTTTCTCTCCTCGCTTCGGCTTTCACAACGAAGGAGCAGGAACGCTATGACATCCAAGGACAGTACTGGCTCACACAGACGGAGACGTCTGAGAACCTCGGGGTGGGTACGTATATGCAACATTCCCGCGACTATCTTAATGCGAATGTGCGCAGTTTGAAACTGATGATGCAGCACCGCATGGGTAAACACAGGCTCGAGGGGGCTGTGACCTATAAGTTCGAACGCATCAAGGAGAACTCGGCTGAATATGAATACCGTGACTCGGCAGGGTATAACGTACCGCATACTGGGCGCGACTTAAAGATGATCTATTCGCTTCGGGCTCGTAACGAACTGAATGCGAAACGCTTCGAGAGCTACCTACAAGACACGTGGAACTTCCAAACACGTGACTCTGTTCCGACGTTGTTCACGCTGAACTATGGCGTACGCTTTGCCCATTGGGACTTTAATGGGGAGAGTCTGTTCTCTCCTCGAGCCTCGCTGACGATCACACCGGGCAGGAACCGCAACCTAAGTTTCCGTCTTGCAGGGGGCATCTACTACCAAGCTCCGTTCTATAAGGAGCTTCGCGACACGTCAATCGTCAATGGTGTCACCTACGCAACACTGAACCAGAAGATACGAGCACAGCAGTCTATCCATGCGTTGGCAGGCATGACTTATCGCTTCGAGATGATGGGTAGGCCGTTTAAGTTCACTGCTGAGGCTTATTACAAGGCACTCTCACACCTCGTCCCTTACTCGGTCGATAATGTGAAGGTGACTTATTACGGTGAGAACACGGCCTCGGGTCATGCCACAGGACTCGACCTCAAGCTCTTTGGTGAGTTTGTTCCGGGGGCTGACTCATGGCTGACACTCAGCGTGATGAACACGAGTATGAAGTTGAATGGTAAGCGTATTCCACTCCCAACCGACCAACGCTATGCGCTAAACCTGTACTTTACAGACTTCTTCCCAGGGACTACACGATGGCGTATGTCGCTCAAATTGGCCTATGCCGACGGTCTGCCGTTCTCTGCACCACACAAGGAACTGGAGAACAACACCTTCCGAGCACCTGCTTATAAGCGTGCCGACATCGGTATGAGTTACCGACTATTAGACAACCATGACGGTCGCAGCAATACAGTCTTTAAGAACATCTGGCTTGGAATAGACTGTTTAAACCTCTTCGGGATAAACAACGTCAACTCATACTACTGGGTTACCGACATCGCCGGACAGCAGTATGCAGTGCCAAACTACCTCACTGGCCGACAAATAAACGGTAGGGTCACTGTGGAGTTTTAGGGGAGAAGGGAGCAAAACAGCACCAGATACTGGACTCAACAGCCCCAGGTGTCGGCCCCTCCCCCCGTCCCCTCCCCCAAAGGGAGGGGCGTGATCACCGAGATACCCCCATAGTCTGCAAAATGTTTCGGCCTTTTGTTATTGAGAAAGCCTCATAGTCTGCAAAACGCTTCGGACTTTTGTTATTGAGAGAGTCTCATAGTCTGCGCAATATTTTAGCCTTTTGTTATTGATATACTCTCATAGTCTGCAAAACGTTTCAGCCTTTTGTTATTGAGAGAGTCTCACGGTCTGCGAAACGTTTCAGCCTTTTGTTATTGAGAAAATCTCATGGTCTGCGAAACGTTTCAGCCTTTTGTTATTGAGAGAGCCTCATAGTCTGCGAAATGTCTCAGCCTTTTGTTATTGAGAAAATCTCATGGTCTGCGCAACGTTTCAGCCTTTTGTTATTGAGATACTCTCATAGTCTGCGAAATGTTTTAGCCTTTTGTTATTGAGAAAATCTCATGGTCTGCGCAACGTTTCAGCCTTTTGTTATTGAAATACTCTCATAGTCTGCGTAACGTATTAGCTTTCTGTCTATTCTACAAAAGTAATCTGTATATTTGTTCTTATGTTTTCTTCGAATAGAGTAGGGTATGGGCAGCTTATTATCCTTATATTTTCTCCATCCGATTACTACCCGATTAGCGAAGAAAACACAGCGAATCGATTCACGATATGGGTTGACTAATCCCACCAAAAACCCACCCCCTCCTTTTGTTTTCTCCCTTCTCTCTGTTATTCTCCTTCATCTACATTACACACTCCAATCCCCCTCTCCCTCTGTTACTACCCTCTGTTCCTTTGTTACTCTGTCTCTTATTCCCCTGTTACTACCCTCTGTTCCTTTGTTACCCTGTCTCCTCTTCCCCTGTTACTATCCCCTGTTCCTTTGTTACTCTGTCTCCTCATCCCCTGTTACTATCCCCTGTTCCTTTGTTACTCTGTCTCCTCATCCCCTGTTACTACCCCTCGTTCCTTTGTTACTCTGTCTCCCTTTACCCTGTCTCCTTATACCCTGTCGTGTAAAGAATGTTTACCTGTCCTATCCACAGGGGCCTTTACTCTGTCCAAGACAAGGCCTTTCAAGCATGCAGAACATGCCTTTCTTGCCTCTTGAAGACGCCCTTCTTACCCCTTGAACATGCCCTTCTTGTAGACACGTGTCCAAGTCTTTGATAGTAAGGAGGTTACGATAGTCAAAGAGACGGATATGATGAGCCTTTCTAAGTGGTTCGATTAACGTGTCTGTAAAGATATTTCATAGTAACAGAACCTTGCGTTTTTCATGGAAGAAGAGTCCTCACACAGGCCGTCCCATCTGTCCTTTCCTCGATTGGCAGGCATGATAAGACACAAAGAAACCCCTACAAGAGCACTTACACACACACGCTGTGCACCGTAAGTCAGCCTCTTTGTAGGGGTATCTCAGTAGCGTTAACGTTCAAGCCTTATAGTCCCTTATTGCGAATAGGGTCATTATACTGCACCTGAAGTTGCAGGAGTTGCTTCTTCAAGTTCTTTGTTAGCTTCTCCGTACCAGGTTTCCCGTAGATATTATGCATCTGTTCAGGGTCTTTCTTTAGGTCGTATAGCTCCCAAGAGTCGATATCGTTGTAGAAATGAATGAGCGTGTATCGCTTCGTACGAATACCATAGTGGCGGCAAACAGAGTGCTCGGCAGGGTATTCGTAGTAGTGATAATAGAGCGACTTGCGCCAGTCTGATGGCTTCTTACCCTCTAACAGAGGTAGGAACGAACGCCCCTGTATATCGGAAGGTATCTTTGCGCCAGCCACATCGAGGAATGTTGGAGCATAATCGATGTTCTGTACCATCTCGTTGATAACGCCATGCTTACCCCCAGGGAAGTAGATCAATAGCGGCGTGCGGAACGACTCCTCATACATAAAACGCTTGTCGAACCATCCATGTTCGCCCATGTAGAACCCCTGATCAGAGGTGTAGACGATCATTGTATTGTCCAGTAAGTTATGTTCACGGAGGTATTCAATGACACGTCCAACGTTACGGTCGACAGAATGAATTACTCGCATGTAGTCGTGCATATAGCGTTGATACTTCCATTCAGCCAGTGCCTTACCAGAGAGTTTATCCTCCTTAAACTTCTTGATGATAGGGTCGTAATAGCTATCCCACTGTGCACGTTGTGAAGGCGACATGCGGTTGTAGTTCGCACGTCCCCATGGTTCAAGTCCTGTAGTAGTATGGATCTCGTTCTCTTTATCGGCCATCTTATTATCGTAGACAAGGTCCATATCCTTGATGATGCTCATCTTCTGCTTCTGAGCAGCAAGTCTTCCGGCATAGTCATCATAGAAGGTTTTAGGCAACGGATAGGTCACGTCGTCATAAAGACGCAAGTCGCAAGTGTCAGGATTCCATACTCTATGAGGCGCTTTATTGTGCATTAGCAGACAGAAAGGCTTTGTCTTATCGCGTTTATGCTCCATCCAGTCTATCGCCATGTCCGCAATAATATTCGTGACATAGCCCGAACGGCGTATTCTCTTCCCATTACTAAGGAAGTCAGGGTTGTAGTAATCGCCCTGTCCGATGAGGATGTCCCAGTAATTAAAGCCTGTTGGGAGTGAGGTGAGATGCCATTTTCCAATCATGGCTGTCTGGTAGCCCTGCTTTTGAAGTAGCTTTGGGAAGGTCTGCTGACTACCATCAAAGGTCTTGGTGTTGTCTGTGAAGCCATTAGCATGGCTGTGTTTACCAGTGAGCATACACGCACGTGAAGGTCCACTAAGCGAGTTTGCAACGAAACTCTCTTGGAACTTCACACCGTTATCAGCCAGCCAATCGATGTTAGGAGTACTGATAAACCGTTTGTCATACGCACTGATCGTCTGATACGAATGGTCATCGCTCATAATGAAAACGATGTTCATCGGTTTCTTCTGTGCCTGTGCAGGAACGACCGCACCCATTGCCAGTGCCCCTGTCAAGCCGTATAATACTTTTGTTTGCATATATATAAAGTTGTTTATCTCTACTTGTTGCGGTATAGCGCACGCTTCCTTATACCCAAGAAGACAGTAGTAGATTTAGACATAAATGCTTTGATTTAGGTTTACTGGTGCAAATATAACACTTTTTTTATAGTGTACAAAGAGAAAGGAGGTTTTATTCATGATGATAGGAAAGGGAAGCCTCACCCCCAGCCCCTCTCCGAATGGAGAGGGGAGTGATATGTGAGGTTACCCCTATAGGCCTGCTTGCATACTTTGTAGAAGTTTTTCTCTCACGCTGGGGATTTTTTTCTCTCACAGAGCGCACAGAGTTCACGGAGCTTTTTGGCGCACATTTCGAGCCCACAGAAGGCCTCCGGCATACAGAGTTCACAGAGCGTTTCTGCTAATGTTGGCATGAATAAGGGACAACAAGTAGCCTACATCCTTCTTATAGGGGTATCTCGGTGATTACTCCCC
>NZ_JH114139.1:286302-293431 GCF_000224595.1 Prevotella sp. C561
CAGAGTTCACAGAGCGTTTCTGCTAATGTTGGCATGAATAAGGGACAACAAGTAGCCTACATCCTTCTTATAGGGGTATCTCGGTGATTACTCCCCTTCCCTTCGGGGAGGGGACGGGGGAGGGGCCACTACTTGCTTTGAATGCTGTGTACTCTGTTCTTCTGTGTTCTCTGTGAGAAAAAGAACATTTTTGAGACTCGCTGGGGAGTTTTTTCTCTCACAGAGCGCACAGAGTTCACGGAGCTTTTTGGCGCACATTTCGAGCCCACAGAAGGCCTCCGGCATACAGAGAACACAGAGGCCTCACCCCCAACCCCTCTCCGAATGGAGAGGGGAGTAGTATGTGAGGTTACCCCTATTGGCCTGCTACTGATAGGAGACAGGCCGCTAAACATCTGGAGGACATGGAGGGGTATCTCGGTGATCACTCCCCTCTCCATTCGGAGAGGGGCTGGGGGTGAGGCTTCAAATGGCCTTCGGCATACAGATAACACAGAGCGTTACTGCTACCGGAGGAGGTGAAGTCTTTGAAAGATGATATGCAATGAGCCAATAAAAAACATTACATTAATTGGCTTCTAACTCCCTTAATAAGGAGGAATAATATCTTCTGCTATGATGTTCGTAAACTACATGAAATCAGAGGGTTATGAGGTGTGTTGGAGAAGGGCCTTTTCAAGGGACAAGAAGGGCGTGTTCTATTGGCAAGAAGAGCATGTTCTCGTACGTAGAAAGGCATGTTCTTGGAGCTTGAAAAGCATGTGTTGAAAATAAGGAGTGCGAAAGATGTTTACAAGTTTGGACTTGCGTAGTGACAGGTAGGTGCTGGCGTAGTAGCAGGTTGAGTTGAGAATAGTGTCAGATAGGTGCTTGCGTAGTAGCAGGTTGAGTTGAGAATAGTGGCAGATAGGTGCTTGCGTAGTAGCAGGTTGACGTTGGCGTAGTGACAAGATAGGGTAGGGTCGGGGATAAGTGAGGATTGGACTTGTTGGCTATCAAGCTCATATATCGTGCTCTACCATAGATCGCCTATACCATAGGGCTTTGTTTCGTTGATATTTCTCTCCCATGCTTCCGTTAAGAAGGGATAGACCAGGACGGGCTTGCTGACCAATCTGCCGTCCTTCGTAAGTTGCTTTTCGTCAGCGACAGAGGCCTTGGGGATGTAGATCTTCAGCGGTTGGTCTACGTTAGAGGAAGGCAATGAAAGGAGATAAACATCCTCTTCTAATAGTTTGCCATCATGGAGTAAGGTGAATTGATAGGATGTGTTCGACTTTAAGGAATCGATGGGCAGCTGGCTTATTGTGGGCGTGTGCCGATAATTAGGGTAGTGATTACGCACCCATGCAGGGAGCTGCTTGTGGATAAACAGCCAGTCGCTCTCTGTGAGTGGGAGGGGTTGTGGATTTAAGAGCTTATATTTCCCGATAATCTTATAGCCCCTATCCAACCAACTATCGACGACTACGGGACCCATACCGTTCGTGCATACGTACTTTGGTCTTGTCGTTTTCCAAACAAGAAAAGCGATAATGAGCGTGCAAAGTATCGACGAAATGATAAGAAACTTTCGTGGTAATCTATATAAAAACAGCATCGTTTCTGAGATTGATAAGACTTTTTTACCTCCTAATTCCTCAATGATCTGAATGGAGAACACATAGAAGAAACGGTACTAAAGAGGACTGTTCGGTGGCTTGTCGAATAGTGAAACCTGCTTTGTTAAGCGTTGGAAACAAGCGAAACAGACTAAGCATCGACTTGACAAATGTACGAATAAAAATCGACAACAGCCTTTCTTTGGACCGAATATTTCCTGTCATGGGTGGTCGGAGACGGCCGTCAGTCTGCTTGCCAATAAGATGTTCGTAGCGTGAGGGACATTGGTAGGCAAAAGAAATGGCGAGATAAACGTCTTATAATCAGCTGATAACGCAGGAAGAAGGCGTACGACAGTAGGGCTGTAGTGCTTGATGAACAACATCGTTCAGCCTGTTTATGTGCCCATTCTCACCATCGGTATCAGATAGAAAATTGTCTTTTCGGGTCCATAAGATAGTGGCCCCTCCCCCAACCCCTCCCCCGCAGGGAGGGGCGTAATATGTGAGGTTACCCCTACAAGACTGCCATCAAAGAACATAATGAAGCCTACATCCTTTTTATAGGGGTATCTCGGTGATCACGCCCCGGCCTTTGGAGGAGGAGACGGGGGAGGGGTTTATACCTTTCTTCTGTGTTCCTCTGTGAGAAGCAGACGTTTTTCTGTTTCATACTAAGAGTTTGATAACCTGCATAAATACTATAGTTTCATATACATAGAGTACTAAAAAAAGTAGAGTAACACGCTCATCTGTTACTCTACTCTTTCTTAGTTCATCTGTTACTCTGTCTTTCTAATATCCTGCCAGAGCACATAACTTGTCGACTTGTTACCTCGTCTACTCATCAACTGGGTACTTGTTCTCCTGTTACTCTGTCTTTCTAACATCCTTCCAGAGCACATAACTTGTCGACTTGTTACCTCGTCTACTCATCAACTGGGTACTTGTCCTCCTGTTACTCTGTCTTTCTAATACCCTGTCTGAGCACGTATCTTGTCGGCAGGCCGGCCCTGTCCCCCTCTTACTCTATCTTATTTAATGAGCAACTTCTTACCATTACGGATGACAATACCCCTGTGGTTCTTGCCAACAGAGCGGCCTGTTAGGTCGTAAGTGGTAGTGGCGTCTTGATGAAGAGTCAGACTACTAATACCCGTAGAAGTCTTTTTAACTTCTGTCGGGATGAAGGTTGAGCCACCATCCTTACCCCCTGTCCAATAAGCGAGGTTGTTATTAGCACGATAGTTGAGGCCGTAGCCCTCTGGATTACAGATGTAGAAGCCCGCCTCATCATTAGGGCTAACATTCAAGAACCAGCCACTTGTGTAGCCTGTAGGAAGTTCGCTTGCTGACTCAAGGGTAGCGAAGGTGAAGCCACCAGTATTACCTGAGCCCTTTGGAGAAGCCGACGCAAGCACATGTGTAGGTCCTACTGACTTATTAATAAGGTGGAATCCGCCGTAAGGGTCACCTGTCAATGCCCAGAGCGCAGCATCCGTGTCAGTGTCAGACTGGTCTATGAAGTAGACATTCGGAGCGTAGGTTCGTGAAGAGACCCACTTTGGCTGTGAGCTAACCTTTAGGTTATACCAAGTCGTGTCAGTAGCTGTTGCAACCTTCATCGGACCCGTCCACACGGCATTAATACGTACGGTGGCAGGGAGAGAGGTAACGGTCTGTGTATCAGAAGATAGTTCTACGAAATCTCTGTTGAGGCTTTCGGGAATCGTCACCGCCCCCGTCTTGGCACCATTGACAGCCGTTGAATAAACAAACTTATTGTTGAAATAAACCTCGTAGGTCAAGGTTGTCTTCGCATCTATGAATATTCCTTCAAGCGAAACATCGCCATCAACCATCTCAGCAGGCAGGGTGAAGGTGCCATCTTCATTGAAACGCTCACGTGGAACGAGCTCGTCAACATACTGATAGGTGCCGTGGCTGAGACTGTCGCCTGTGAGGTTGTAGCCATGACGTACCCTTAAGCCATTGAAGTTGAACCCGTGTTCGGGCTTCATCTTGATGGTGAAGGGTTGTCCGAATGGTATGCTGAGGTTGTTGAGTTCGGTGTCATCAGCCGCAACGACCTTTCCGTTGAGTGCACCTTGGGTAATCGTCACATTGTCACCATGCACATTAAGGCGAATGTCCATGGCTCCTCCGCCATTATTAATAATGTGGTTGTTAGCCTCGATACTACCTCCTGCATCCGAAGAGTTCCAATCCACCTTGTAACGAATGCGGTAGAAACCATGCTGAAGGGTGTCGGGAAGGGTGAAGGCCGGCATGGAGAGTGTGTTACGACCATTGCCTGAAATCTCCGTACCAGCACTGTTAAAGCCGCTGTTCTCGTCAGATGCGGATAGGAAAGAGTAGGCCATCAATTCGTTGCCAGCGTCAGGAACAATCTGTCCTGCCTCCACCTTCGGTTCAAAGCGCCCGTTGTTGTTCAGGTCAACATATACATAGCTGTGCATCCAGATGCCCTTATACTGAACAGCCGGGGTGAGTGTCTCGCCCGGTTTGGCCCAGAAAGCCCGCTTGCTGAGGTAGGTGTAGGCTGGAGTAGACGACGAGATGTCGCCATAGACAGCTATGGTTTGATTGCCGAGGCTGATACCCTTGAGTCCACGATCAGTTCTTGTGCACTTCTGATCTTTGTTATAATTCATCGGATAGTCCTCACGGTTGGTTGTTGTGAAGGCCTCGTTGTTCACGACGATATTATCGATATAAGCAAGGAAATCATCTTTAAGACCGTTGGAGTCCTCACAGTCGACTACAACTACAAGACTATGGATGTCAATACCACCTGCCCCTTTGACAGGGAAGACGGCATCTACCCACTTGTTAGGCTCTATCTCCTTTGTAGAGAACTCCCAGAACTGCTCTGTATCAGCACTCTGGCCGGGTCGGTCGGTACGTTTTCCGAGTCCGATGAGCATGGTGCGTCCCGCTTTCGGCTTGTGTATCATCACGTGAACATACTTTGTTTCCTTGGTCAAAGCGAAGGGCTGCTTAAGATCTATGCGTGCACCGAATGTGTTTGAGCCGTAGCGTGAACGCTGGAAGCCCAACACCTTGTCTGAAGTATTCGGTGTAGACTTCAATACATCATCATAGTTTTTATCGATATTGCTCACCACCTGCACGTTACCTTGCAGTGTTGCGGGCTGTCCGTCATGGCTACGGAAAGGCGACTTCAGCCATGTGTCGTAGACACCAATAGCCTGATAGTCTTGGTTCTCGAAGTCTATTCTAACCTCATCTGTGGTCTGTGCGTGAAGTAATGAGCTGCAGAACAATAGGCCACAAGCTGCTAATATATTCTTTTTCATACTGTTTCTCATGTCAAAGGATTAATAAATGGCAATCTCACTCATAACAGGACAAGCCTTGGCGTCCTTGATGTGTATGCGAATAGCACGTGCTTCATAGCCCGAACCATAGCTGTTTGCGGTGCTTCCATTAAGCGGGATGATGCGCTTATAGCCTATGGTAGTCTGCTTCACCTTATTGGCAAGTGGCTTCCATGTGCTGCCATCGGTGGTGTACTCAACTGAGAAGCTCTTGACACGTTGCCCAAGTCTGACGTACTCTTGTAGTGTCACGTAGCGAACAGTCTGTGGATTGTTCCATTTCAAGGTAAGGGTAACATCCTTCACGTCGTCTTCTGCGGCCCAGTAAGTGTCTGGGTTTTCGTCAATAAGGTTGTTTGCAGCGTAGGAACGGGTTGCGCCATGGGCACGCGTACTGCTTGCCTCGATAGTAGCCGACTTGGCAAGGTTGGTCTGGAAACGGCTTTTTAGCATCTTACCAAACTCTTTCAATCGACTTACTTGGTCTTGTGGGAGTTTACCACTCCTGTCGGGAGGACAGTTAAGGATGAGGGTTGAGTTGCGACCCACCGTCTCTAAATACATCTGGAACGTGCGTTCTGCCGTCATCGGCTTGCTTTTTTGACTCCAAAACCAGCCAGGGTTCGTAAACTTAGCATCGCTCTCACCAGGCAACCAGAACCATCCGTTCTCCGTACCATACATACCATTACGCTCAGGAGCAACACCTCTATTCTCGTTACACCAGTTGGTCTCGCCTGCCCATCCGTCTTCGTTACCAATCCAACGGGCCTCACCACCGACACCCCAAAGGATGATGTTTGGGCTAAGCTTGTGTATTGAGTCACGGAGGTTAGGCACGTCATAGTAGGTGGAACGGTCTATATGGATGGTAGTATTCTTACCTCCATAGTAGCCATCACCGCCGTTAGCACCGTCAAACCACATCTCGAACTGGTCTGACCCATATTTTGCCAACTCAGCACACTGCTTTAAGAAGACGTCTTTCACATAGCTGTCAGTACCATACTGACCGTTGTTTCTATCCCAAGGCGACACGTAGAAGCCATATTTCATGTGTAGTTCTTGTGCTGCTTTGGCAAAGAGTTCGGCAATGTTAACGCCTTGTGCGTTAGGACTCGACGAATGAGATATATTATAATCGGTAGACGCTGTGGGCCATAAACAGAAGCCATCATGATGCTTAACGACTGCAATACCACCCTTCATGCCGGCTGCCTGCACAGCCTCCAACCATTGTCTCGGGTCTGGTTTCTCAGTCGGAGCAAAGCTGTTAGGGCTCTCGTTGCCCTTTCCCCACTCCTCATTAACGTAGGTATTCATGCCATAATGGAAGAAAGCATAGAACTCTGTCTGCTGCCACTGCCATTGTCTGTCAGAAGGAACAGGGAATACTGGACGCGGCTCGTTCTCTGGGTTCGGAGCAACTTGCGTCTGAAGCGTCATAACGGTAGGGTTCTGAGCATAGCTCGTAGCCGTCGCCGTTAGTGCAAGTGCGGTTAGCACACCGTGTAGAAATCGGTTGTTCATATTAGGTTTATTAGTTATGCAGCACCTTGAATGTTACATTTTTATAAGTATTTGATTGACAATGTATAGTTTAGGTAATATCGTCATTGGGAGTAGCTTACATGCCCCCGTGCTGCTGTATGAAAACATTAAGCCACTCAAAAGATGTCCGCAAATATACAAATTAATTCTTATATTCGTGTCATTAGGACTATAATTTATTTAAGGGGACAGTAGCCTCACCCCCAACCCCTCTCCGAATGGAGAGGGGAGTGGTATGTGTGGTTACCCCTATTGGCCTGCTTGCATACTTTGTAGAGGTTTTTCTCTCACGCTGGGGAGTATTTTCTCTCACAGAGCTCACAGAGTTAACAGAGCCTTTTGGCGCACTGTTTCGAACTCACAGAAGGCCTTCGGCATACAGAATTCACAGAACGTTATAGCCAAAGAAGGGTGTTGGGTGATGGGTGTTGGGTGTTGATGATTAGCCAAAGAAGGGTGTTGGGTGATGGATGTTGGCTGTAATGTTCTGTGTTATCGGTTGACTTGATGTCTCTGTGGAATGCTGTGTGTTCTGTTCTTCTGTGTTCTTCTGTGAGAAATAGAACGCACCCACTCTATGAGATGACACACAAACAACTCGCTGGGGAGTTTTTC
>NZ_JH114139.1:293576-301926 GCF_000224595.1 Prevotella sp. C561
CTGTGTGTTCTGTTCTTCTGTGTTCTTCTGTGAGAAATAGAACGCACCCACTCTATGAGATGACACACAAACAACTCGCTGGGGAGGTTTTTCTCTCACAGAACTCACAGATTTAACAGAACCTTATAGCGCACTGTTTCGAACTCACAGAAGGCCTTCGGCATACAGAACTCACAGAACGTTACAGCTAAAGGTGGGTGTTGGGTGATGAGTGGTAGGTGTTGATGATTAGCTAACGTTGGCTGTAAGGTTCTGTGAAATCGGTTGACTTAATGTCTCTGTGAACCTTTGTGAGATCTGTTCTTCTGTGTTTTTCTGTGAGAAATAGAACGCACCCTCTGTGAGAAATAATGCTGATTGTATCTTTAGAAATTGTATGGATATTTCGCTAATCACCCCCTTCTCTTTTCGAGGAAACGCAGTTCATGGTTGGAGAAGACGCCCTTCAAGGGTCGAGAACATGCCCTTCAAGGGGCAAGAAGACGCCCTTCTTGATGCTTGAAGAGGCCTTTCATTAACGCTGTTTATAACCTTTTGATTTTGTGTGGGTTATAGACTTGCTTCTTGTCGGTGTGGCGGTGGTTTGTAGGTGGACTTTTATAAGGATGGTGTAAGGAAATTTCCAAACCGCTAAAGACTGCTAATTTGTCGAAAGACTACGAATTACACGAATGGCACGAAGGGTGGATGGGACGAAAGAATATAGTCTTAAAAATAGAAGACTACGAATTACACGAATGGCACGAATGCTGGATGGGACGAAAGCACATAGTCTTGAAAATAGACGACTACGAATTACTCGAATGGCACGAATGCTGGATGGGACGAAAGCACATAGTCTTGAAAATAGAAGACTACGAATTACACGAATGGAGCGAATGTGAGCTACGAGGATACTTGTGTGGGGGTATCTCGGTGATTACGCCCCTCCCTGCGGGGGAGGGGACGGGGAGGGGCCAGCAGTCGTTGGTTGGTTGAGGGCTTACCATTTAGTGTGTTATATAGTTTTTATACGCTGTCTTGGCACTACTTAGCCTCCTTTTCATTATATATATACAATGGTAAAGGCTGCAGCAAGATAGGGTGGACCTAAGATGCTGCAGCCTTATTATCCTTTTCGTGTGTTGTTCTTTTACCTTGTTGACTATTTACTCATGTTGTTATCACTTTATTGGGTTGCCTTTTTCATCCTTTCTTGATAGCGAAGCAACCTTGACTTCAAAGTCGGCAGTGGTGTTGTTGTCGTCAACAAACTTCTTTCCATCCCACTTTCTCACCAATGCTAAGCCAGAAGAGATAGGGTAGTCGCTTTGTTTCAGACCAGAGAATGAGTTGTCGGTAACGGCATTGTAGCCTCTGTCTAACTTGCTTGGACGCATCTGGAACATACGACGAGGACAGATGGTAATGCAGTCGATGACGCACTCGAAGGGTACTTCGATGGCATAGAAATCGCCGTGAGCACTACTGGTGACGGTGATATAATGCAGATAACCTTTGCTATCCTTTGTTTCGGCATAGTTCTTCTTGAATTCCTCTGGTGTCCAAGGGAGTTTTATCAAGGCTATACCGTTGCTTTCAGACACACGAGAGAAGTCATAAGAAGGTCCGATATTACCGCTGACGTCGGTAGATGTGAGGATAGCACACATATCAGGTACGTTCGGATTGTTCTTCTGTCCGGGGTCATAGTTGATGTTTGTCCATTCAAAGTCGGCTTTGCTCAAATCCAAAAAGGCATTCAGACCGCCATACATACTTAGGTCTTCGCCCTCTAACTCGGCTTCGAAGCTAGCTTTATGGTCGATGGCATACTTTGCAATAATGATGGTCTGGCCCGGTTTGACAGGGTAGTCGTTGCCCTTGCCAGGGAAGTAAGAGATACCAGAAGCACCATAGTAGCGATTGACGAAATCGTCTTTTGGTGCGAACTGAATGGCTTTGCTTGGGTCGATAGCATTGACACACAAGGCCAGTCCATCAAGGTATTTCACCTCATCGGTAGGGTTGAAGATGGTAATATACTGGTCGTCATTGTACATCTGGTTCATATTCTTCATTCCCCACGCACGTACATCACGATACCAATAGTGGCCTACATAGAACACTTCCTTTATGATTAAGTGGTCTAACTTAGTCTTAGATGTTGATTGCTTGACGGGCATCTCGTTACGTGTACAGCTACTCATCGCTACAAGTGTTAGGGCGAAGAGTAGGCACGCAGCTATCTTCTTTTGTTTCATTTGTTTTCTTCTTTATATGTTTATATAATTATGAGCAGTGGGAGGGACGGTTGTCACGAAGGGAAAAGATTGTGAGTTACAGACGTCGTGTTACTTCCTTATCGTCGAGACCACCCACTCCCGCTGTCCATGTTACAGGAACCAGTTGCCGAAACCAGAGCCACCACCAATGCCGTGGGTCTGTACATTCTGCGAAGCCTCCAATGCATCTAATGGTGACAGGCCTATCTCATGTCCTAAATAGAAGTAGAGAGGGTCGTTGGGGTCGATGGTTGTTGGGTCAGTATCAAAGCTACTGCAGAAGACTTTGATAGGAATATTAAAGCGGAAGAGCTCCTTCCATTCGGAGTCAGCGCCATACTCCTTCGGTTCATCGGGATTGTAAGCCTCTGAACAGATGTAGGGACTACGGAAGACGTAGGTGGAGTGGCGGCTAAGATACTCGTCCTTCGGTATCAGGGCCTTCTTTCCTTTCGGACACTTCATCACCCTAACCGACAGATAAAACTTGGGTAAGAGATAAGACGGACGTGTGTAATGACCAGTCTCACCCGTAGCTGGGTCCAAACGGCGTGTTATCTCTAATGGCCACTCCTCATGGAGAGCATCGTTCTCATCGGCTTCAATGTCGAAATTAAAGTGCCCCTTCAGTCCTACACGGTCCTGGTCGTAGGGAGCAACAGCCCAATCAGCATCCTCACGGGTCAACGGAGGCAGTAGACGTTGGTTGAATAACTCACGCGCACCATCAGCCATTGCGTTATGGATCCACGTGTCTCGGTAGGTATATTCAAATATCTTCGGGGTGCGTTCGGCCCTTTCTTTCCACGTAGTCGTGTTTGCGAAGAATGGTGAAGGTACTGGTGTCGTGTCTATCGTACCGCCTTTCTTCCAGTCACCAAACTTGTTCTTCTTCGGTTTCCACGTACCACGGCAGTCCATCACCTCGTAAGGATTACCCTTATCGTCGACCTCGCTCACCGTAAAGAATATCTGATACTCATCAGAGTGGTCGAGGATATCATCGTTCATCAGCTTTCCCTCCTTATTAAAGAAGTAGAGGCAGAGTCCCCAACGCTTTAGTTTTCCACCGATGATGCGGATGTAGTCAGGGCCAGTCTTGCCATCGCTCTGTTCAAGATACGTCACTGTGCTCTGGCGTTGCACCTCAACAGTAGGCCACTTAGCCGTGTTGTTGCGAATGATAACGAACTCCTCCTGCTTCCAAGGGGCGTTATGGTAAACGAAATTACCGTGCATCATACCGTCACCGTGGGAGTGTCCCTCCTTAAACATAGCCAGACACGTGGCCCAACCATTGAAGGCTCCGTCTGGGTCAGGGTTGTTTACCTGTTCAGAGACCTTTATCTTCGACAGACTATCTACATATCTGTCAGCGCCACTACGTGCTAATCCCTTACTCTCTAAGGGGTTCTCGTTATAATCAACATGTACATTGCCAAAGACAAAGTCGTCGCATGAGGCGAAGACAACGGCAAGGCATGATAATAAAAGGATATTCTTAACTATCTTATTCATGTTCCCAATTCGTTATTACATCAATACTACGTTCTGTCTGTACTGTGTGAAGAAGTCTTGTGGACGTGTTAGCATACGCCAGAGCTGTGCCTTGTCGGCAGCTGGATAGAATCGCTTAACATCCTGAAAACACTTATCTTCACCGTCCTTGGTATTGGCTATCACACGAACAGACAGTGGATAGTCGATATCGAAGCTGTCCCAACCGGGTTGTAACTGGTTGAAGTCCCATAGGAAACTATGCTCGCTATTGTTCGTATTGCAGTACTTTGCGGGCTTTTCCGACTCTCCTACGTGCTGCTGTCCTTTGTTGAGAATGTGACAGATGCGCACCTGCAGTTGGAAAGCGATGTCTGACTTGTGGAACTGCATGACGCCCTTAAAGCCCAAGCGGTCTAAGTCTGAGCCGACGTCTAAGCTACGTTTCTGATGTAGCAGACCCACGGTATGACCATAGCGTTGGCGTGGTGCCTCGGTATCTGGGTCGGTGAAGTCATCGTTATAAGCCTCTGTAAAGAGTTTTCCGAGTTCCTCCTCCACTGGATCAGTGTCTCGATACTCGTAGGTAAAGACCTCAGGTGTAATCTTATTCAGTTCCATTGGATCAATAGTCTTGTAGAGATGATAAGTCTTCCCACCAAAGGTAAAAGGCTGCAAAGCCTCTGGCTTACCCGATACCTCAATCGCTTTCCAAGCCAGTTCACTGTTAAACGGTACCTGGTTAAGGCCGAACGTGTAGCCGTCAGGCACATAGATGTTAGAAGTAGAGAACTTTGTAGCTGCTTCCATAGCTCCCCCTTGCTCCTTGAAGGTGTATCGGTCATAATAAGTAGGTATTGAAGCCAATGAGCGAGGATAGGCCATTTGCAGTCCATGTACCTCCTTCTCGTGTCCAGAAGAGGTACTATCAGCCACCAACTTGTCTAAGGAAGCGTTGCCAATACCGAAGAAGTGTTGGTGAACAAGGAGTGTTGCGTTGTCTTCATCAGGCACGTTATAACCGTCCTTATCCTTCATGAAGGGATAACCAGAGAACTGATGATTGATGAGCATACCGTTCTGATCATAGTACTTCAGCTCCAATCCATAGTAAATATCATCTGAAGCAATCACGTCAAAACAGTCGCGTTCGGTCGTGATGGTCATCTGTCCGTCATCATCCTTGGCTATATCAATCTCTTGCATGACTGGTATAGAGGTCGAACTACTGACGAGGTGATAGGTGTTATAGGCTTGGATAGAGTCGTTTCCGTCTGGTCCTACACCAATCATCCCGCCCTTATAGCCCATTCTCAAGATGGCATGAACGGCATAAATCTGCTCATGTCCCTTCACATCTCGCTCTATAGAGGAAGGAGGGGCTTGTATTATCTTCTTGAAGAAATCGTCAACTTGGTCGTTAGAGCAACTCCCGAAGAGAAGTCCCACTGCTGCTGTGGCAAGTATGAGGCGTATGTCTTTATATAGTTTCATATTCTTTTTCAGCTAATTAGAACTTAAACAATGTGCGTAAAGAGAAGTTTGCACCACGCTCATGGGCGTAGTATCTGAAGCGGTCGGTGTACTCCTTATAGAGTGCATTGAGTATGTTATCACCGACAATCATGAACTTCAACTCTTTATTCTGCGGCAGTCCGATACGCAGCTCAGCTGTCCCGTTCAGTAGGAAATAGGCTGGTGGCGAGTCAGGAACGAGGTCTTTATCAGGGTCAAAGCGGGTCTGCTTGGTCACATAGATACCTGAGAGCGACAGCGACGAACGATACTTCTGAGGCTTCTTCAGCGGCAGCTCGTAGGTAGCAGAGAGTCCGTAACGGTCTGAAGGCATGAAAGGTAGCCAGTCATTGTGGGTTAGGTTGCGTGCAAACATCCATTCTCCCTTACCGACAAAGGTAAGTCCACGTACAGGCTTCACGGTTGCCTCGATGTCACCACCATAGAGTTTCACATCGTCTTGGTCGTAGATAAACTTCGGATACTTACCACTTGGGTGGTTATGGAAGCGGTCCTTGCCTTCTCCGATATGGTCGTAGATATAGCTGTTGATGCGTTGGAAGAAGAAGCTGGGCTCTACCGAGAACCAAGTATTCCTATATTTCGTACCTAACACGAGCTTATAACCACGCTCGCTGGCAAGGTTCTTATTGCCTACTACCCAATAGGAACCGTCTTGAAGACCAATGGCATAGAGCTCATTAATATCTGGTGGGCGCCATGACCAACCGATATTCGCACGTGCATCCCACTTGTCACTGAACTGATAGTGGGTAGCCAGGCTCATTGTGAAGTTACTATAGAGTTTGAAGTCATCGTAGTAGGTGTAGTTGCTAAGGCTGCTATAGCCATTAACCGACAGTACACGGAAGTCGTAACGCATACCGAGAGCACACTGCAACCTGCCGAACTCGGCCTTATGAAGGAAATATCCGCCCATCGAAAGGGCTGCAAAGTTAGGGACGAAAGCCGGCTGCTTCGTACCAGGATAGTTGAAGTTCGTTTGGTAAGTATTTGAGAGACCAGCGTCGGTGGTCATCTTCCATAGTTTCCATTTAGCTTGCCAAAGTACGTCAAACTTATAGGTTTTCAGTATCAAGTCCTGCATTGGGATCCAACTCCACTGTGTCTTCTTTCGGTTCTCGAACTCTTGACGGAGGTTCTCTTGGAACGACAGCGTGAGATTGAGGTGATGATTAGGGTTAAGCTCCCACTTTAGTTCACCCTTCAACGTCACGTGTTGCGACTGTTGGAACGGTGGTTTGATATCGTAAGAGAAGGGTTTAACAGTCTCTGGGTCAGGTCGTCCGTACTCAAAGCGCTTTATCAACTGTGATAAGTCGGATATCTTACTGGCGTAATAGATGCCGCTTCGCTGATAGTAGATACTTGAGAAGAGCGTTGCCGTCAGTTTTCTTCCTTGCCAACCAGCTAAGGCTGAGAAGCTGATAGTGTTATATCCCGTGTTATTCAACACGTAGTCGGCGGTATGATAGTCGCCTCCTTTGGTGTACATACCGTGTAGGCGCAGGCCAAACTGCTTGTAACCAGTCTCAACAGTACCTGATCCACTGAAGCCACGAGCATTGGTGTCGTAGCCTACATTGACGTTTCCATTGACCTTAATCTTCTTGTTTTCGTAGGGTAGGGGCGCATCGTTTAGGAGTACCACACCACCCATCGCACCGAAGCCATAGCGAATACACTCGGCTCCCTTCACTACTTCTACCATACTCGACCCTGTATAGTCGAGTTCTGGTGCGTGGTCGGCACCCCAACTCTGGCTCTCTAATCGTACACCATTGTTCATCAAGAGGATACGACTACTGTGCATACCTTGAATAACAGGCTTTGCTATCGTGTTTCCCGTACTAATAGAACTGACGCCAGGGATGGTCTCAAGGAGTTTTGCCAATGACGTTGCACCACCTTTCTCTAAGGCTTCTTGACTGATGGCAGACGACTGCTGCAACACTGTCGTGTGCCGTTTCAGGGCTGTAACAGTGACATTATCCAACTGCTTGGAGTCGTCCTTTAACTGTAAGGTTATCATGCGACTGTCAGGAACATTAACGACACGGGTCACAGACTTATACCCTACGTAGGTTACCGTCAGTTTTATGCGGTCGGCAGCACGCTTGAGTTTAATCGTACACTTACCATCGATGTCTGTCACCGAGGGGTTTGAAACACCTTCGCAACGTACGACAGCACCGATGAGCGGCTCCTGCGACTGTTCAGAAACAACCCGAACGGTTACAGATGTTTTGACATCTTTGTCCTCATCCTCAACTGTTTCCTGCCCATGCACAGACGTGGCATGGACGTAGGTGGGTGGGAATAAGAACAAAGAACTTAAGAGAGTGGCGGACAGATAGTATCTGACACGCCTTTCATAGTTCACTTTTAATTTGTTCATATATACTCAGATTACAAATAGGTTTTTAATGAGTAGACACTAATCTCTCCCTACTTTCGCAGCAAGAGAACCGAGTCCATATAGTTTACTCAGGCTTAAGACTAAGTCACAGGTGTCTGCAAATGAAGTCAGCCTTGTATCTTCTTTTTTTACGATAAGCGTCTGCAAAGGTATAGAAAATATATATATCGTCCAATACTTACTTTTAATGAATTTGCAAAATCATCATTTTTAGGTAGTTGAAGGGGTAGTTGAGACCTCTCCCCCGGCCCCTCTCCGAGTGGAGAGGGGAGTGATCACCGAACACACAGCACTCAAAGCAAGTAGTGGCCCCTCCCCATTTCCCCAGCTGGCCCCTCCCCCTTCCCCTCCCCCAAAGGGAGGGGCGTGATCACCGAGATACCCCTATAAGAAGGGTGCACGCTTCATATTATCCTCTTATTGGCAGTCTTGTAGGGGTAACCTCACATATTACGCCCCTCCCTACGGGGGAGGGGTTGGGGAGGGGCCACCTCCTCATGGGCTCGAAACTGTGCGCCAAAAGCTCCGTGAACTCTGTGCGCTCTGTGAGAGAAAAACCTATCCACACACACCTACAATGTTCTTTTTCTCACAGAATAACACAGAATAACAGAACACACAGCACTCAAAGCAA
>NZ_JH114139.1:302550-307977 GCF_000224595.1 Prevotella sp. C561
ATCACTGAGATACCCCTATAAGAAGGATATAGGCTACTTGTTGTCCCTTATTCGTGCCAACATTAGCAGTAACGCTCTGTGAACTCTGTATGCCGGAGGCCTTCTGTGGACTCGAAATGTGCGCCAAAAAACTCCGTGAACTCTGTGCGCTCTGTGAGAGAAAAACCTATCCAGCGTGAGAGAAAGACCTCACCACGCCCCATGCAAGCAGCCCAATAGGGGTAACCTCACATACTACTCCCCTCTCCATTCGGAGAGGGGCTGGGGGTGAGGCCGCTGTGAGTTCTGTGAGAGAAAGAATAGTTCTCTGTGAAAAAGAAAGGCTAATCAAACAAACTGAAAATGTCAGGATATTTCGCAATCCATATCCCCCTCTTTTCGAGGAAACGCTCTTCTTGAACGAAGAAGAGGCCCTTCAATATTCGAGAACATGCCTTTCAAGGAGCAAGAACATGCCCTTCTTGATGCAAGAGGGGCTTGTTCTTAAACGCTGTTTATAACGTGCTGATTTCTTGAAGGTTATAGCGTTGACTGTAGAAGAATCTACACATCTCTCATGAGGGTGATTAACGCTATTCGATGTAATGATTTTTTACAGCCTAATTAGCTCGTCGAAGAGGGGAAGACGATTACTAATCAGCAATCATCAATACCCCATAAAGGAGAATAGAAAACACCACTAATGAGTGGTAGGAACTAAGAATAAGAGTACTAAAAAAGTCCACATACCACTCCCGCTCATCTATCCTCGTAATGGAAAGGAACGAAGGGAAAGTTTAGTAAAAGGCCCACACATCATCCCTGCTTATCTATCCTCGTAATGGAAAGGAGCTAAGGAACATGTAGTAAAAAGCTCACACACCAGAGTCACACACCTATCTGTCTAATGGAAAGGAGCAAAGGGACGTATAACTAAAAAGCCCACTCATCACCCCCACACCCCTATCCACATAATGGAAAGGAGCGAAGGGATGTATAACTAAAAAGCCCACACACCACCCCCACACACCTATCCACACCGTGGAAAGGAGCGAAAGGGAGGTGGCGATGAGACAGGCATCACCACCTTATTATATTATATATAGCGTCTGAGGAAGCGGATTACTTCCAGTTATGTTCTACTAATTTAGACACGGAGTTAGTAGTCATTACGGCGCCCATCACCTTTGACTTGATAGAAGAACTATACTCTGTGGCCCAGCCAGAAGGGAGTAGACGGGTCGTAATCGTACCGCTACCGTCCATTTTCGTTAGTCCCATCTTCTTCATCATCAACCATCCTTGCTCGAACTTAGCTATCATTGACTCGTCAGAGCCCATCAGTTTCATCTTGTCAATGAGGAAGCCTTTCACGTCGTCTTCGCTCATGTTGTTCTGTGTCTTACCTATGATGACGAGCTCGTTAGGCTCCTTAGTAACCTCATAGGTGACGATTGACTTTATTCCTTGCTGATTGACATCCTCTTTATCACCTGTCTTTAGCGTCTTACCAAAGAGGTTGAAGAAGGTTGAATGTTCCATTGTCTCAATGAAAGTCTGCTTGGTTAGCAAGTTGTTGAGCGACATCGCCATCTTATACTTAGGCAGGCCCTGCTCTAACTGAGGCTTTTCTTTATAGATAGAGTCGATGAACACCATCACAAGCTTGCTCACACTGGCCTGCACCTCCTCAAAGTTTAGGATGTCGGTCACCTTTCCGTTGGCATCAGTCTTTACTCGCATAGGAACATTACCGAGGTATTGACTCAGCATGTTCCTCGTCTGCAAGGCTGTAGACTGGTCGCCTTCAGTATTAATGTCCTTGGTTATCAATTCGATAACATACCCATCCGCATTGGCCTCCTTCACGGTAATGACGGTGTTACTACTCGTCTTGACCGACTGGTCGCCACCGCCCATAGGTGTTGAGATCTTCGTTTCCGACACAGTCGAATAAGTAGCTTGTTCGCCTTTCTGAAACTTAGCCTTGATGAGTGTCTGAGCGTTTAATGCTGTCAGAGCAAGGAGGAAAACAAAAGTAAGAAGTGACTTTTTCATAATTGATAATGTTTAAGTTAGTTGCTATGAATGCAAGGGCTGATAGGCTCGATAGGCCTTCCTGCCATCCTCTCTAAAGCAAAAACCAGCATTGTCGAGGGCTATAGAAACCCTCGGTAATGCCAGTATCCTTTTATTAATATGACCTTGCGATGATGACACGATACTTAGCAGGCTTGCCGCTAACCATGTCGACGCCTGGAGTCTGCTCGAACATATAAGGGACACAACGGATGGTTGCCTGCGTGTCTTCCTTAATCTTCGCCTCAGTCTCCTCTGTTCCGTCCCAGTGACAGAGGAAGAAACCACCGTCCTTCACTCTCTCCTTGAACTCATCATAGTTCTCACACTCATAGATATGAGCGTCGCGGAAGTCCTTGGCCTTCTTGAAGATATTAGCTTGAATGTCGTCGAGAAGGTTCTTGATGTGCTCTACGATGCCATCAAAACTTAGGCTTTCTTTCTCAAGCGTATCACGACGCATCACCTCAATAGTGTTGTTCTCTAAGTCACGACCACCCATAGCAAGACGTACAGGTACACCCTTAAGCTCATAGTCAGCGAACTTGAAGCCCGGACGCTTATTATCGGTATCGTCATACTTGACGGTGATTCCCAACTCACGGAGCTGGTCGATGACTGGTTGTAGCTTGGCTGTCAGTTCCTTCAACTGCTCTTCACCCTTGAAGATAGGTACGATAACCACCTGAATAGGTGCAATCTTCGGAGGGAGAACGAGACCGTTATCGTCAGAGTGAGTCATGATGAGCGCACCAATCAATCGAGTACTAACACCCCATGAAGTGGCCCATACATACTCTGGCTTGTTCTCCTTATTAAGGAAGGTGACGTCGAATGACTTTGCAAAGTTCTGTCCCAAGAAGTGAGAAGTACCACTTTGAAGGGCCTTACCATCCTGCATCATGGCCTCAATAGTATAGGTATCCAATGCACCCGCAAAGCGTTCTGTCTCACTCTTAACGCCCTGTACGACAGGAACAGCGAGCCATTTCTCAGCAAAGTCAGCATAGACACGCAACATGGTCTGTGCCTCCTTCTCAGCCTCCTCACGTGTTGCATGGGCGGTGTGACCCTCCTGCCATAGGAACTCTGACGTGCGAAGGAATGGACGAGTGCGCATCTCCCAACGCATCACATTACACCACTGGTTGCACATCAACGGTAGATCGCGCCATGAATGTATCCAGTTTTTATAGGTGTTCCAGATGATTGTCTCACTTGTAGGGCGTATGATCAGTTCTTCCTCGAGCTTCGCATTAGGGTCTACCTGTACGGCGTTGCCATCTTCAGTAGCCTTCAAGCGATAGTGAGTAACCACAGCACACTCCTTGGCAAAGCCCTTCACGTGTTCAGCCTCACGTGAGAGAAAGCTCTTAGGGATTAACATTGGGAAGTAAGCATTCTGTACTCCGGTCTCCTTAAACATCTTATCAAGCTGCGCTTGTATCTTCTCCCAGATAGCATAACCGTATGGTTTGATAACCATACAACCACGTACAGCAGACTGCTCAATCAAGTCTGCCTTTATTACTAAGTCATTGTACCATTGAGAGTAGTTGTCGGCTCTCTTGGTAAGTTCTTTCAGTTCTTTTGCCATAAATACTTTATTCTATTCTTTTACTTTACCCTTTTAGGGGATTTCCCACGTTGTTATAGGTGTTTCCCTTTTGCCATAATGGCATGAAACACTAACTTTGCACACAGATACAACTGGGATAAGCGAGCCTACGGGAGGTTTTCTCCCATCTACTCCGACCAGTCTATCTATTGCGAAAATAATGCAAATGAGTGCAAACGAAGCTTGTTTCTATTTGCCGAGTTGGCTTATTTTCTGCAAAAATACAAAAAAATGTTGGCAATAAGGGCCCTATGGCATATATTTGTTTAACTTTGCATGAATTAAAATGAATTAAGGCACGGTCGTTGACCATGCCGAATAAGGTAAAAGACAATAGTCATTTAATACGTTTGATTATGAAGAATATGAAGATGATGGCAGCAGGAATGTGTCTCCTCACTGTCGTAAGTTGTCAGACAAAACAAGGTACAGGATCATTAATCGGTGGCGGTGCTGGTGCAGCATTGGGCGGCATCGTCGGTCAAATAATAGGTCATAACGGTAAGAGTACAGCTATTGGTGCAGCCATTGGTGGTGCTGTTGGTGCAGGAGCGGGAGCCCTCATCGGTCGTCACATGGACAAGGTAGCACGCGAGGCATCGCAGCAGTTGCCTAATGCACGTGTCGATAAGGTTACTGATGCGAACGGATTAGACTGCGTGAAGGTTACCTTCGACTCAGGTATTCTCTTCCCTCTGAATGGTTCAAACCTAAGTGCTTCGGCCAAGAACGACCTCACGAAGTTTGCTTCCCTCATGCAACGCAACTCTAACTGTGACGTTGCTATACAGGGCTACACCGACGCTTCAGGTAATGACAACATTAATGTCCCATTGTCACAGCGTCGTGCTGAAGCCGTGTCATCCTATCTGAAAGGTCGTGGAGTGAGCAGTCGTCAGATCCGTTCAGTACAGGGCTTCGGTAGTGCGAACCCTATTGAGAACAAGACAATCAGCCAGGCTAACCGCCGTGTAGAGGTCTACCTCTATGCATCCTCTGAGATGGTACGTCAGGCAAACGATGGTTCTTTATAAGTAATCAATAGATACAACGGGACAGTCGTCTATCGTCTGTCCCAATAAACTTTGCTAATAAAATCTTTTCTAAGGGATATTGCCGAGGCAGTATCCCTTTTTCTTTGGAAAAGAAGAGGCGACACTCCATGCTTATTCCCCACGAATATGTAAAGAGTTTTCGCCATACTTGAATCCAGTATATGCCCTTCATGCTTCAAGAACATGCCCTTCAACGTTCGAGAATATGCCCTTCTTGACCCTTGAAGACGCCTTTCTTGATGCTTGATAAGGCCCTTCTTGCTTCGAGCCTATAAGTGATTGATTTCTTGTTAGTTGCGATTTAGTTTTTTAATCATACCACCTTATATCCGTAAGAGCTTTCTTGTACGTTTTTGTCAGGTTTTTTCAAGAACGCAGGAAATCTATTGGGTATTCTATTTCTCACAGATTTTCACAGAACGTTACAGCCAACAGAGGCCTCACCCCCAGCCCCTCTCCGAATGGAGAGGGGAGTGATCACCGAGATACCCCTCCATGTCCTCCAAATGGTTAGCAGCCCATCTTCTATCATTAGCAGGCCAAAAGGGGTAACCTCACATACTACTCCCCTCTCCATTCGGAGAGGGGCTGGGGGTGAGGCCTCTGTGAACTCTGTATGCCGAAGGCGTTCTGTGGGCTCAAACTGTGCGCCAAAAAGCTCCGTAAACTCTGTGCGCTCTGTGAGAGAAAAATATC